>JAFGQV010000085.1 GCA_016935475.1 Methanosarcinaceae archaeon | reverse complement strand
CAGGCATGACAAAAGATGATGTAGACAAGATCCTTGAAAACTCGATCTGCGTCTTTAAAATTGAGTATCCTGATGAGGGGTGAATATCTTGAATCAGGTCGAAGCACTTAAACTGTATGAAAACAGTCTCAAGGTCTTAAAAGCCAATCAGCACGAAAACGGGGGCTTCTATGCAAGTCCTCCTGGTACACGTTATCCTTTCATTTATCCGAGGGACCATGCGGTAGATATCCTGGGTGCAGTTGCCGGCGGGCTGATGGTAGAAGCCAAAAAAGCACTGGATTTTATACTCAGGGCACAAAAACCATCCGGTGAGTTTTCCCAGCGATATGATGTCGATGGAAATGATGCCAGCTACAAGGACCTGCAGATCGATGGCAATGGTCTGGTCCTTTTTGCGCTTGGTAAGTATTTCGAGGCAACAGGCGGTGTATTTTTTAAAGAGATGGCAGACAAGGAGTTCGTATCCGAACACTGGGAGACTGTAGTAAAGGCGGTTGACTTCATCCTGCGAAATAAAAACGAAGAGGTCGACCTTGTCCATACCATTAACAGTATCCATGAATATCCTGCATACGAGCACGGGTTCGAGATATATGCAAATTGTGCGTGCTGCGCCGGAATTTTTGCTGCGGTGAAGATGGGTGAGGCACTTGGTAAGGATGTATCAGAGTGGCAGGCGGAAGCAGAAAAGATAAAAGAGGCGATCTTGACCCGCATGTACAGTCCAAGAAGGCGATCTTTTATCAAATGCATCCGTGTAAAGGAAAAAAGCAGCAATCCCATCGGATATGATGCCTTTGCGTCCAGCGTTATCGATGTTGACGCTGTGGAATATTCACCCGCATATTTTGAACTGATCGATGAAAACGATCTCAAGAACATATCAACTGTTAAGCGGATACATGACCAGCTTTGGGATAAGGAGCTCGGAGGACTTAACCGCTATCCCGAGATGTGGGACAGGAACAATGGCGGCTACGGTCCCTGGTGTCATTTCACATGCCAGCTTGCAAACCATTATATTGCAAATGACGATCAGGACATGGCTGAAATGTACCTTGGCTGGGTGGTGGAGATGGCACACAATTACCAGTTGCCAGAACACATCTCTACAATTGAGCGCTTTGAGATGTGGCTTGAGGATTATTCCAATGCTAAGATACTCAGGGACAGCAAGCTAACAATGATAGAACAGACACGGAACCATCCAAAATGGAAGGATGGACTGGCATATGTTACAATACCCCTGATATGGCCGCATGCGGAGTATATCCGGGCATATATCAATTACACAGATAAATTCCTGTAAAAAGCATACTGTAAAAAATAGATGCATGGTTCGTATGCCTGCAGATGGGCTGCAGGCAACACGAAACCCAAGGTAAATACTAAATCAGTTTTTAGATCCTATTATTCGTTACCCATTTCTTTGTTGAAATACCTGTCATACGATGCCATATCAAAGTGTCCATGACCGCTCAGGTTAAAGAGGATCGTCTTTTCTTCTCCGGATTGCTTGCACTTGAGTGCTTCATCCACTGCGCATTTGATCGCATGTGATGATTCAGGTGCTGGTATGATCCCTTCGCTTCGTGCAAAGGTCACTCCGGCATCGAATACTTCCACCTGATGGTATGCAACGGCATCTATCAGGCCATCACCAAGCAACCTGCTGATTATCGGTGAGCTGCCATGATACCTGAGCCCACCTGCATGGATTGCCGGAGGTATGAAATTGTGTCCGAGTGTGTACATCTTAAGAAGAGGTGTCATCTCTGCCATATCCCCGAAATCGTATTCATATTTACCTTTTGTAAGGGAAGGGCAGGCAGAAGGTTCAACTGCGATAATTGATGGATCGTGTTTTCCTTCCATTTTATCTTTTACGTAAGGAAGGCTGATCCCCGCAAGGTTGCTTCCGCCACCGCAGCATCCGATAACGATGTCAGGATATTCCTCAACCTGAGCCATCTGTTTCTGTGACTCCAGACCTATGATCGTCTGGTGTAGCATCACATGGTTTAAGACGCTGCCAAGTGCATATTTTGTATTGTCGTTCAATGCGGCATCTTCCACAGCCTCGCTGATGGCAATTCCAAGGCTTCCTGAGGTATCCGGCATTTCTTCGAGGATCTTACGCCCGAACTGGGTATCCTGACTTGGCGAAGGTACGACCGTTGCACCCCAGAGGTTTATAAGTGATTTTCGATAGGGCTTTTGTTCGAAGCTCGAACGCACCATATAGACCTTGCATTCGATATCGAAGTAATTACATGCAAGGGACAGCGCACTTCCCCACTGGCCGGCGCCCGTCTCAGTGGTAATTCTTTCGACCCCTTCTTTCATGTTATAGTAGGCCTGTGCGATAGAAGTGTTTGGTTTATGACTGCCTGGTGGGCTTACACCTTCGTTTTTGTAGTATATTTTTGCAGGGGTGCCAAGAACTTTTTCAAGCCGGTGCGCCCGGTACAGTGGAGAAGGTCTCCATAATCTATAGACATCACGAATATCTTCCGGTATTTTTATGTACTGTTCACCACTCATCTCCTGCTTGATCAGAGCCTGCGGAAACAGGGGTGCCAGTTCTTCGGGTTTGATGGGTTCCTGGGTTGCAGGATTTAGCGGCGGTGCCAGTGGTGTAGGAAAATCTGCCAGTATATTATACCATTTTTTTGGTAACTCATTTTCATCAAGTATTATCTTCGTTGGATCCATAGCTATACCTCTTTTTTGTTGTACACGAAGTGTAATTTTACATGCCCCGCCCGGAAAACACGGGCATCACGGGGTATGTTTTTGATCATCAATGTAACTACTCAGCACTTCAATGTACTCATTTTGATATTATATATCTGTTTTGTTAATTTATCGAATAAATTCTGTTACTGAGTAGAGCTAACCAGAGGTGAACCGATCTGCAATATCTACTGCAATCCCTGCAACATCCGTGGCACTTTTTCCAAGGATCCTGACCATGGGCTCTTTTCCGACACCACCTTCATCATAGATCACATCCGGGACACTGCCGTATATCTTTATGGCATGTGTGACACCCCAGTCCATGGTGCTGGTCTTGGCAGGTTCTTCCGCACGGTCAAAGGACGAGATGCTCAAATCCATTTCATCAATTATCCGAAGTACTTTCTTTGAATACCTGACATTGACCGCAGCACGAACACCGCCATCGGATTGCATGGTTGCAAGGACGATCCTCGCAACATGGCTGCTTGCCCCAAACTCAACACACCCAACGATAGCAGGCTTATGCTTAAGCTTCACGATCCTGCCGGCTACTGCCGCAACGTCTGCGACATTACCTGCCTGTGGTATTGCCATTGCGATGTTGCACCCGACTTCGGGTATGAGGTATGAAAATGAGGTGCAATTTTTGATCATTTCCACTGCCATTTCCATATCCTGAAGTACATGGTAACATGCCGCATTTCTTCGAATGTGTGACAACTGGTTCACTGGCGGTACCCCTCTTCCAACCGGTACGCTACCCCCAATCGCATGTTCCACAAATCTCTTTGCCTGACTTGCCGCATCCACTAATGTAAAGCCCTGTGCAAGGTATGCCGCAACTGCCGCTGAATAGGTGCATCCGGAACCGTGCGTCCCACCTTTTATAAACTCACCGGGGATCAGTGTGAACGTTTCGTTCGCAGTTTCGTAAACAAGATCAGATGCATCGAAATGTCCACCTGTGATAATAACGGAATGTACCCCCATCTCACCAATGATTGTTGCGGCATTCCTAACATCTTTATGGTTCTTTATGGAAATACCGGACAGTGCGGATGCTTCGTAAATATTCGGGGTTACAACCTTACTTAACGGCAGAAGTTCATCTGCAATTACCGACAGAGCATCCTTTGTCAGGAGTTCTCCTCCGGCTTCGGCTGCCATAACCGGGTCTACAACAGGCGAAAGGGCGTGCTTTTTCATGCGTTCTGCAACTGCCAACACAATATCCGGAGATGCAAGCATACCGGTTTTCACGTATTCGATATCCATATCTATGCACACAGCATCGATCTGGTCTGCGATCACATCAGGCGGAAGGTCATAGCTGCTGATAACTCCGGTGGTGTTTTGGGATGTCACCGACGTGATGGCGCAGGTACCGTGGACACCTAGCGCTGCAAAAGTCTTGATATCTGCTTCAACACCAGCCCCCCCACCTGAATCCGAACCGGCGATCGTTAGTACAACGGGTGTTTTATTCATTCATCTTCACCTTTAATAGCCGGTTTAGTAAACCGGTATTTGAATTCCTGAACTGGCATTTGTACATCTCTTCATGATTACAACGGATATGAACGCCAGTCTGAAACTTTACACCATGGTATATAAGTTCATTTTTCGTTGAATATCTCATACCCCTTTCCTCCAATTTTAACCTATACATATGTTAATATAGAGGCCATCAAATTAGATTTTTGACTTAAAAACCTATTCTATTTTTCAGTAACCTCGTTACGTTTTTTTTTGGGGGGGGGCGGT
>JAFGQV010000084.1 GCA_016935475.1 Methanosarcinaceae archaeon | reverse complement strand
CTGCAAAATGCTGCAAGTATTGCCGGGCTGATGCTGACAACCGAAGCCCTTGTTGCAGATATACCAAATAAAGAAAAGCCTGCGATGCCATCCCCGGAAAGCTACATGATGTGATACTGGTAGATCGTTCAGGTGGATTGCCTGAACTATCTACATTTTATTTTTAGAAGAGCAGTGGCAACAGAATTTTCGTGATGGTCGTTCTGACCATTTCATTTTTCATTTTCTTTTTTCAATTTATCTTGTGCCATTTGGAGAACGTGTATTATAGAACTTTCCATGGGTTCAGGTTCTTGTTCCATGACGTCTGAGTACCGTGCAGATGTGCGGCGGGGGCTGGGACCTGGTACGTTGTGTTTCCTGCTCCTTGCACTTAGATTCTGCCTTCGGACTTCATGTTCCAACAAAAGCTCGATCTTTGCAAGCATTTCACATACTTCATACCCGAATTCGCTTTCCGGATTGTTCAGGGGACATTCTGAACATGATACCCCACTACACCCATGCGGGCATTCTGCTTTGATCGTCTCCACTATTTTTTTGATCTTATCGATCATCATACCACCATTGACCTACATCATGAAGTTCTCTGGTCGAATGAATATAAGTTTTTCTAAAGATTTATTCACTGTGTATATATTTATCTTTAAGAAATACAATGCAACAAATGTTTAGCGTTTTCCCTGCCTGTAGACGGCTCCGAGGACACCAAGCACCAGTATAAGTAGTATCAATATCGAGATCCTGGTCATTTCTGTTTTTTCTTTGACCATCAGGGCATAATGACCTGTACCCGGACCTTCGATAAGGGCAACGGTTGTTACGGTGCCATTGTCTATTACAGGCTGGGATACCATTTCTGCCCTGCCGTCGATCCTGTAAACACCATAGGTCTTGGCATCATATCCTTCCAGCTCATCGACAGGGTAACTGGCATCCAGCATGACATATCCATATGTCACCTGCGAAACATTGATAAAAGTAAGGTTAAATGCATCTCCGAATTGTCTGTAACCCGAAACATCCGGTCTGGTATCTTTAAGGGGTACCAGGGCAAAATCATGACCAGTGACGGAATAATTGGCGAAGCGGTAAAGCGTATCTGAGAAAATATCCGCCGTGAAATACTCAGCCCCGTCGAGTTCGGCATTTACGATACATCCCTGTGAAGTGAAGAACTGGAGGTACTGGGTAACTCCTGCAAGGTCATTCCCACCCACATTACAGTTCCCGGACGCAATGAACACGATACCCCCTGTCATATCTGACAGGTTGTTCCTTTCGATATTGCTTTCACTAAGTCCCTCAGCCGCGATCCCGACCTCGCATTTATCTAAATGGTTTCCAGTAACAAGCATATTTTCCGAAGACTTTACGGATATTCCCCTTGCAGGCGCAGTTATCAGGTTTTTGGAAAGGGTGGTGTAATTGGAACCCTCCACTTCGATACCGGTATAACCCGCCACGACATCACAGTCTTCAATACGGCATCCTGTGCCTTTGTAAATGGTGATAGCGGTCCTACTTCCCTCAAAAATACAGTCCCGCACCACAGTATCGTCAGAGCCATTGATCAATATCCCATTTGTTTTGCCATTGCATTTGAGATCGGTGACCTTCACCCCGTCCGAAGAGATAAAGAAACAGAAATCCTCCTCCTCACTACCAACAACCGTGTCAGGACCCGAACCCCTGATCGCCAGCGGGAAATCGATGGTCACTGACCCGTAATAACTTCCGGGCATGATATCTATGATATCCCCGGGTTTTGCACTGTCAACAGCAGCCTGGATGTCGGAAAAATCCCCGTTCGAATCCCCGACAACAATGGTATCTGCTGAAGCCGGGAGGATTGTAAGCAGCAGGATAAGACCTGTAATAACAACGTATATGGATGCCCTGGTCATTTTTTCACCACCTTTATTGAGACATCACGTGAAAACGATCCTTCAACCTCCATATCTTCCCAGTATGCGAGTATCCCGAAGAAAACAGGAGGTCCCTCATAATAAAAGGAATCGTCAGAATGCCACTGGCTGGTGTAAATATCCTTCCCGCTCTTTGTAAGCTGACATTTTTCAGCAATATTGTCATCATTGAAATATGAAAAACTATTATCAATGCCGTATTTCAGTCTTCTGAGTTCATTAAATGCCATCCAATCCAATGAATACAATTCCGCGTTGGATCGAATATGTGTTGGTATGTCGGTAACCGGATTTACCCGCGTAGGGCTGATCGATCCGCTCGCAGGATAACCAAATTCAGAACCATCGGTTATCTCCAGTGTAACTTCACCTGATATAGGGATATGGACCGGGAAATTTGTCACTGGGATATAAAATGAGTTGAACCTCTCATTAACAACAGAGTTTACTGTTGGGTACCGGTTAACTTTTCCGCTTATGTCTGAACTGATGGTCCACCTGCCAAAATTTCCGGTTTCTCCGTAGGTTATTACCTCATGATCGTCATATGAAAAGGAAGCATCCGTCGTCTCCTTACCCGAATACTTATCCCGTTCCGTACGGGAATTGAAGGAAAAACTGTAAGACATATCCAGTTCTTCACCGTAATATCCGGTCACGTGATGGTACCAGTTCCCGTTCTCCTTCCAGCTGATAGTTGCCCCATATTCCTCTTTTTTTACGTTGATCTCCACCCATGCAATTATAGCGTCCGGATAACCTCTACCAACGTCCTGAAAGAGTATTTTTAGCATCTCTGCATGCTCTTTCTTACCTGCAATGAACTTTAAGTATACTCTACCAGTCTTATCTGTTATCGGGTTCCCGTGTTCATCTGTCGGACCAAGGGGAATTACCCTTACATCATCTGACAACCCATGCTTATCAATAAAAAGCATAAAATCGGATAGAGGCTGACGCTGACCAAGAGAATCAAGTTCAAAAAGTGACACCGTTATATCCGTTTCCTGAAGGGGGGCAATCTGGTTTTTCTCCGGAAATGCCTCCAGGTAAACACCATTT
The DNA here is from genome assembly GCA_016935475.1 of Methanosarcinaceae archaeon. Classification (GTDB taxonomy): domain Archaea; phylum Halobacteriota; class Methanosarcinia; order Methanosarcinales; family Methanosarcinaceae; genus JAFGQV01. Next base: position 18,590 of record JAFGQV010000084.1, on the reverse strand, counting down.
ATTTCGATCTCTGCTGCGCTACTGGCTTTTTTCTGACCCCTTCCAATCGTGAAAATCGAAACTACGTCCTTCCCGCCTTTTGTTCCTTTGGAAACATCAAGTTTGTAGGTAGCAGAAGCAAAGCCATCCTTGTCGGTAATAGCATACTGGTAATCACTGTATGTAATATCATCTCCGGCTTTCTCTCCCTTGACGACCCCTCTAAATGTATTTTCTTCAAAATAGACCTTTGTTCTTTCCACAGGTTCACCCATGCAGTTACTGACCTGGACTTTGATATTACACGTATCTTTTCCATCTTCCGGGGAAATAGTCTCCGGACTTACCTGTACCTGCAATGACGGGTCACGGGGAGGAACCGGGTGTTTTTCCTCATAATCCTCGATAATTGCTGCTATGTCACCCATTTCTTTTGCTTGCTCCTGCATAATATCCAGAAGGGCACTATCTGAGCCTTTTTTTATGTAATTTCTGCTGACACTTTTAACAACGACGGTATTATCAACATCCATGAGTGATGAAGTCACCAGATAACTTGATTCCATACTGCCAATAGTCAGATACACGGTATATTCAGCCTTAACCATTGAACAGATGGTCTTTTGGGCTTCGGTATTAGTTCCGGAACCCTCGAGCAACCTTTGTTTTTCGGAATCCAAAAAATTGGTGATGTCCTGGTTTGAGACAATCTCCAGATCGGGGTTCCGATTCTTCAGGTAGGCTACAAATGCAATACTCAGGTCACCCGTCTGGTTGGCGGTAAGATCGTGTGTGTGCTCATATACGTTCTGAACAAAGACCTTGGGCTTTGAACAGGGAGCCGCATCCGCAAGAACCGGCGTTGATAGCACCAGCAACAGTAGAATTCCTGCAATAACAGGTCTCATGATAAAACCTCCCCGCCCGTCATAACAATGGTCAGAGGGTTCATTGAAAACGAAACCTTCTTAGTAACCTTCTTCTCAGGGGATGAAACTTCGACCCTGTTAATCGTATTCAGCAGTATAGTGTAAATTTTCCCATCCTCGGTCCGTATCTCTCCGGTGATCCAGTAGGTTCCGACAGGTACCCCGACTTCAACCGACGTATGGGGTCCGGTGACCGAACCGGATGCGGCAATATCAAAAGTAACATCATCGATCAGGCGGATGCTGCTGTATATTATCTGTGAATCTCCTGTTGCCCCGAAAAGGATTGAAACGACACACTCTTCTTTGCACACTTCGAAGGATACTACATCACTGCTGAGAACGTATCCGCTTTCATTAAATACGGAACATCTCACAGAATACATTCCGTCTTCCCAGTCAGCTGTTACCATTTCATCATAGACTGTCATATACTGGCTCATAAGAGGCTGGTACTGGAGGGAAGAGTACGTTTCGGTCCTGTAAGGCAGGAACAGTTCCGAACTGTCGGGTCGCTCGAGCAACACGACAGAATAGGCATTTTCAGGATTTTCTCCTTTTGTGATCGCCATGTCAACTGTCACCGGCATTCCGGGAGAGTAAGATTCACGGTTCATGAACAACTTGACCGATGGCTGGTCATTGTAATAGATGATAGTTGATGAAAGGGAATCAAGTGAACCGCTTCCTTCTGACGTGAGGCTGCCGATCAGGCGGTATGTACCCGGAATGAAACCCTCATTAAACGTCAATGACCCCGGTATCCGTCCGTAATGATTGTTTTTGACATATGAACTGTCAAGGGGCTTAACCGTTCCTTCACCATCCGGGAAAGATATCACATTGCCCTCCGGGTCCACCAGATAAACCTCGGCTTCATATTGTCGGTCATCCGTTATTCCACTGATATCGACCCAGCTCATCAGTTCTTCACCAGATGAGATTGCCCTGTCAGTGGTAAATACCCTGATATCCGGATAAGAGACCGGGGTTTCCTGGACAATAGCTATATTTCTCACACTCCACGAATCCAGGGTTCCCGATGAATCCGGGTTGGTACTGTGTATGAACGACAGCAGGTTTTCCGAGTTGGGAGCGATCAGGTCTGCCGGGATTTCAACCGCATATGTGCTCCATCCCGAGGACGTTCCCGGAGTATATACCAGACCGCCTGGCTCCCGGGAGGATCCCATTGAGCTGTTCTCTCCGAAAACCCCTGCAAGATAACGGTTGAGATAAACAGAAACCTCGCCCTCTTCGATATTTTCTGCCTCAAAGGAAAGAGTATATTTCACAGGTCTGCCGATGAATGAAAATACTGTTTCATCGGGATAATCGGGTGTCCCAGTAACCGGTATTTCCCCAATAGCCATGGGAACGACCTCAAAGAGAACAGCCCCCTGGATGGAATTGCCGTAATAATCCACGCCCTTGACATTGATCACATGCTCACCCAGTGCCAGTCTTTTAATCGGTATCGTGATTCCGGGTTGTGCACGATGTTCATCTCCGTGATCTACACTGTAGTATACCCTTGCAAGCGGGATAGGTGAGCTATAATTCAGGTTCATGTTTCTATGTATGGTCCTTCCGGCTTCAGGTGAAATGATGGTGATCTCTTCATACATTTCCGGTTCTTCTTCGGAATTGTCATCGTTGATCCAATAATGATTAACACCATCTCCATCGTCATTATCACCTGTAGGCGTGGTGTTCTCAACGACGGTGAAGTTTACCATTGTAGAATTCTCATTACCTGAAGTGTCATTTACATAAACCTGTAATGTGTTTGCTCCGAGGGGAAGACCTGTTAAAATGGTGTCGGGCGTAAACGAGATATTTTCATTACTGTTAAGGCTGTACCACCAGAAAGCGGTATCGCCATCCGTTGATGATACACGCAGGTAAACCAGCTGGGGAACGTAGGTATTGCCTTCGACCGGGGAGGTCACATAGATATCCGGTGCAGTTGTATCGGGAATAAAAGTGTCAAGCAATGGATGGTAATCCCCGTTTTCCTGTATCTCTCCACTTATGTTATACGGGACCAGTGTATCGCCAAGACCGTCATGATCGGTATCCTCACCGGTGTAACCTGACCAGAAGTTGCCGGCTATCCACGGGCATCCGATGATATTTGTCCCTGCCGTGGGAGTTATATTCCAGCTAGTTCCCGGCGCAGCGGAAAATGCATCATCCTGCGTGTTATTGAAATAGTTGTTGTAAATAGTTGAATTCTCAGCCTCGTTATGTATGCCGAAACCCTGAAGATCATCATGGGTGTTCGAGATCGTATTTGAATGGATCGTCACATTGTCCGCATAGCTGCCACTGATGTAGATCCCGATCCCGGTGCCGGGGTCCGCAGGATCGCCGTTGTTCGATATTTCACAGTTACTGACGATGGCATCCGGACATCCGTACCACATCCTTATTCCAATTTCACTGTTGCCTGTTATGGTATTGTTATCCATCAGGCATCCCGAGGTCTCTTCAAGGAAAATTCCTGCATATGAGGATGAAGGACTCTGCCCATTGCTATCTATGTTGGAGTTACTGATTCTCAGGTTATCAGCATCATAAAGGAGAATGCCAGATTCTGCATTGGAATGGGTTGTAACTCCATCGATATATGAGTCTGTAGTATTATGAAGGAATAGACCCTGGGCATTATTTTCCATATAGAAATCATTTATTGTAATGTTACTACAATCAATACATGCAAGGTACCCGGGCGAAGGGGTCAGTGTGGAGTACGAATAAACACTGTCCTTCTCCCCTATGAAATAGTAAACCGGATCATCATTGATCGTATTACTGGTATCGATCGTGTGCGTTGAAGCCCTATGACTTCCATAAGTCCATTCTCCCGTAAATCCGAAGTTGTATGTGTTGTTTTCCATCCGGTTTCCTCTCATTGTCACATCTTCCGTATAAGGCGTGAGAAGGATCCCGAATTTCTGGAGGGATACCGTGTTGTTCAAAAGGATGTTATCTTCTCCCGAACCCACGTGGATTCCGGCTTTATGATAATCATTGGGACCCAGTACGGAATTACCTGTAATTGAATTCCTGTCGCCGATAATTTCTATCAGGTTGTTGCTGTATAGCGTGTTGTTGACAATTGTGTTGTCACTCACCCTGTCAAGTTCTATTCCCCAACTATCGCTTTCGTCTGAGATGGTATTGTTACATATCGTAATGTTGGTTGATATGGGATCTGATGCGGAAGTCAATCTTGTTAACTTGATGGGATAATGCTCTATATTGGTGAGATTGTTGTCTTCAAATGTATTATCCTGTGCATAATCAAAAAGGACACCTTCATATGTGTCATTTAACCGATTAGCGATGATCTGGTTGTCGGTGGAATACCGGTTCACATAGATACCAAAGACCCCGTCATCAAGGATATTGTTCTGGATCAAATTGTTATCCGAATCCGAGTATGACCATGAAGCTAAATTAATATTATATTGCACAGAACCGATACGGATGCAGGCAGCATCTGTTGAACGCGATATGGTCGTGTTGTGCCAGTGTGCATCAATGATCCTGAATCCCTGCAGGATGCATCCATCGGATTCTAAAGTTACCACATCACCCATATCGTAAAGTGTTTCTTCTTCGCTTCCTGCCAGTACCGGCCAGCCAATTCCCGTGATGTTCAAACTCTTGTCCACAACATGGTTGTTCCTGTAAGTTCCATTATAGACGAGAATGGTGTCCCCATCAATAGCTGCGTTCAGGGCAGCTGTAAGACTTGAATAGTTTGCCGGTGGTTCCGGAATGTCAGCATCATCGTCATCTACTGTTAGGATGAGATTCGGACGCTGTATGGTCGTAAAGGACCGGACACTGCTATTGTCATAAACCGAACTGTTATCCTCATTGTAAGAATAGCACTCATAATAGTATGTTGTGTTCTGAAGTAATCCGGATAGTCCGATCTGTGGGGAAATGGTGGAATTATCCCAGATCGACCATTCAGCCCCTGCGAGGGATTCATTTGTAGCGTAAAGCACCCGGTTATCTGAAACGATCTCATTGGTAATACTCCAATGGATCGTTATTGAACCATAGGTAAGATCACCTGTTCCGATTCCGCTTATTATTGGTTCGAATTCGGGAAATGGCTCAAAGGGCATAAGGGGATACGGGTCAGAACCGGGTACGTCAACATCTCCACTGTCGTAATCTATCTCGTATGGGGTATCACCAATGCCATCACTATTATTATCCGAACCTCTGTAGTCACTGTAGCGGTTACCTTTCAGAAGTGTGGAATTGAACCAGTAGTTTATGGTGCCCGATGTATTGCTGTCAAAGGCATTATAGTACATTCCGGGAACGTTCTGGTTCGGGTTGTCAAGGTCATTGAAATAGAGTGTATTTCCTCCGGAATCTTCCAGTGATATGCCATAACCCTGACCCCCCTCGCCGCCACCAAAAGCAGAATTGTTGTTGCAGGTGTTGTTGAAGATGGTGCTGTTCATGGATGATGAGAGACAGATTCCACTATCTGTATTATTCATACAGCTATTGTTGAAAAGGGTGTTATTGTCCGATGAGGCAAGATAGATACCATAATAGTTTCCAACCAGACTATTATTCCTGAGGACATTCTGGTCAGATTCCAGCTTTATACCGGCATATCCAATTCCGTTGGCATTTGTGATATTAAAACCTTCAATGGTACATGCCTCAGAGGTTACTGTAAACCCGGTACCACCAGTCGAGTTTACCAGTGGGATCCCTTCTCCGATTACCGATATGCTCCTGTTCACTATCACATTCTCCGGGTAGGTCCCACTGAATACCAGTACCGTGTCGCCGTTCCTTGATACATAGACTGCTTCCTGGATCGTTGAGAAATTGTCCGGAACATAGATCGTCATGGAGCCGGCAGCATGAACGAAGATAGTGGTTGTTGTATTACCAGTATCCAGATCATTATCGGTGACATTGAGCACCACATCAAAGAAACCGGAAGTGTTATACTGATGCGTGGGGTTCTGCTGGGAGGATGTGTTACCGTCTCCAAAATCCCATGACCAGGTGCCTACCGAACCATCGATGTCGACGGATGCATCCGTGAAACTTATCACGTCATCGGTATCCGGCAAAATGGGAGAATACGTGAAATCAGCCACAGGTGGCTGGTTATCTGAAAAAGAGTATGATCCTTTTGATGAGATGAGCGGATATTCATCGTCATTGTCGTTTGTAATTGAGAAGGTGGTATCACCTATTCCATCGTCATCGTTGTCGCTTCCTGTATATGAACCCCAGTAGTTTCCAAGGTAGCTGGTATTCTGCTCACCCCCAAAGAAATAGAGCAGTTCAATGGGACTTCGCCACGTGGTCTCCGAACTATCGGAACGGTAATCTTTGTTAGAATTGTTTGCAAAATTATTTAAATAAATTTCATTGTAGTTCGAGCTTCGCACTCTTATTCCGTAATCCTGGTTATAGCTCGCATTATTTTGCGTTATTGTATTATTATGGGAGGCAATGAGAAATATCCCTTCTTCGCAGGAGGTCACAGTGTTCTCCTGAATTGTGGAATTGACGGAATTATAGAGCACAATACCATAGGAATTACCTGTCAGCGTCAATCCTTCAACTACAACCCCATCACAGTTGACACAATAAACCGCACCTGCATTTGAACTTCCGTTCACTGAAGAGTTAACATCATCTACGAGGTAAATAATTGGCTTGCCATCGACTAAGTTCGAAGTATTGATATAATTTACAAAATACGAGATTGTGTTATCAACAGTCACTCCAAAATTATAGGGGTTTCCTGTAATATTATTTCCAGTGAGGGTATTATATCGTGAATTTTTAAAGAACAGTCCTCTATGTTCATTATCTGCAATTGTGTTGTTTTCCAGTGTATTCCAGTTAGAAGAATCAAGATAAAATCCTGTAGAATAATCCGAACCTGACTTTAATGTGTTCCTTACCGTATTATTTGAGAAATGGCTGTCTTCACAATCATAAAGGTAAAAACCATACAGGTTATTGCCGGATAGTGTGTTGTTGATGAAGGTCAAGTTTAAGACTGTATTAACATAAATGCCTGTATAACTGTCATCAAGACTATTGTTCTGTACTATGTTATCCCGAAAGACGTTGCTGTCTGAATCATATATCTGTATTCCATGACCATAACTATTTTCTTCAATAACATTTCCTGAGAACGTGTTATACTCTGAGCTATCCGAAAAAACAACTCCATGCCAGCCCGCTGAACTGAAGATGTTGTTAGTTATAATGTTGGAGGACGAATCTTCCAGTTCCATATTATATGCATTACTGTTTTCGACCGTATTGTTCTGAATAACATTGTTTGAAGATGAGGATAGGTATATGCCATAGCTTCCTGAACTATCCCTTATATCATTATCCTGAAGAACTACACCATTGACACCGGTCAATTCGATTCCATTCCTGTTAAAGCATACCGTACAATTGTTAACCTCAACATCATCAGATATTATTTCGATCCCTGAACTTCTACCGTTTGTAACATTAAATCCACTGAAAAGGATTCCACTGGCATTTAAAGTAACAGTGTTTGTTCCAGTAACCCATTCCCCATCAATCTTTGGCATTCCAAATCCCGTAATATTCAATCGCTTATCTACACTGATACGTTCCTCGTAAGGTCCACCGGTGACGATGATTATGTCGTCTTCAGCTGAATTGTTGATTGCCTGCTGGATAGTTGGATATTGATCAGGTACAGTGATGGTTGCACCTTCAGCTAAAAGAACTGTGCATGACAGGATCAATAAAAAAAAGACGAACACAAAATAGTTGCAGATGTTTTTCATTCCAGATACTCCCGATAAACTCAGAGTTAAACAAAATTTGCCAATCCAATCAATTGGTTGTTGATTGCATAATTTAAATCTTTCTGATTTAATTTATACTGAGTATCATGATTATAATGAGGTCATCCTCAAATGTATGATTAATTATTTTTACCTGAGCTCTGTTCAGATGACCCCTTCATGGCAGAAGTAATACTCTTGCCAGGTCACAGAGCCAGCGTCAACCCGCCATATGGCATAACATGCACTTTGGCATCAGGATTTGAATCCAGTATATCATCCAGTGCTTCCTGAACAGTTTTCACAGGTATGAAAAAAGATTTTTTAGCATCTGTATCGGATAGTTCAGACACAAGATACAGGTCATACGTCTTAGAAAGCTGTGCAATAAGCGCTGCTTTATGCCCCCCGAATTCAAAGGAATGGTTGAATCGTGCTATTGCATCTTCCGGTGTGTCAGATTCATTATTCCAGCGCTCATACACCGCATTGCCAAAGCCTTCCCGGCATTGTGCAACAAGTATTATTGAGCCTCCCTTCTTTACTGCGTTCTTTGCATTATCCAGCGCTTTGTGTGCCTGGAACAGGTTAATATCCTTGGGATAACCGCCGGGTGAAACGATAACAACATCGGCAGGTTCAACCTCTATTTTATACATGCCGTCAACAAACGCCACACCTCTGCGATGGGCATCGATCACATGACCGGCAGTCGCAAATACGATCTCTTTTTTGCTATTCAGGACCACGTTCAACAAAAAGTCAACCCCGACATACTGTGCTGCTTCTTCAATATCTTCCCTCACCGGACTGTCTGTCATTCCTGATGATGCCTTAGCTTCCATCATCATCCTGTGGTTCGCGATGATAGAATCCTTCGAACTTACTCCAGGCAGGATCGCCTTTGCGCCACCGCTGTAACCGGCATAATAATGAAATTCTATATTTCCTGTGCATACAATAACATCGGCATCAAGGACGTCCTCGAATATCTCAACCGGCGTTCCACGGCGTGTTTTACCTATCCTGCGACAGCGTGACCTGTCGTGTTCGATACATCGTATGCGCCCGTAAATATCCTGACCCACTATCCTTTCCATTTCCCCCTCGTGCTGGTTCCTGTGAAGACCCAGGGCAAAGACAATGGTGATGTTCCCGTCGGCAACGCCGCCCTGATGCAGTTGGTCAATAAGCAGTGGGAGCATCTGTGCAGTCGGAACCGGACGGGTCGTATCACTTACAATTACCGCAACGCTGGAATCAGATGTTACGATATCGGATAGTTTCCTGCTGTTTACCGGATCTTCCAGTGCTTTTAGTATCAGTGAAACTGCATTATCCGTGACCTCCGGTTCCGATGGCAGGATGATCCGTGAAAGATTCTTATCCGGTATTCTCACAACCAGACTGTCGTTTCCAAACGGCAGTTTTACCTGATTCATGCGGCATGAATGGTGATTGATGGTATAAAATGTTATTGAAAAATACTACAAATCCGTTTGCGATGACGGAAATATAACTGTAGATGTAGATGTAAATGTGTACATCGTTTGGTTGGTGGCATGGGGCATATCTAATATATATCCAGATGTATATCAGGCAGCGATATGAAAATAGGTGTAGTTATTCACGGCCCCGAAGTTATCGATTCAGGACAGGCAAAAGAGATTCTGGATATGTTGTCTGCCGAAGACGAGGTCACTGCCATACTTGGCGGTACCATGGGAAAGACTGCGGTCATAGACGCAGGATTGGAAAACGTGATCGACATAAGGCAATGCCTGAAACCCAGTGCCAGCATCCAATCCTGTTTTGAGGCAGTTGACGTCGTATACCTGCTGAACCATGGAAAGACCATCGAAACAGGCCGTGCTTTTGGAAGCCTTGTGACATCAAAGATCTATGACGTGGACAAAAAACCACTTATACAGATCGAACGACCCGGATGTGAAGACGGAGAGGTAATTCCCTTGAACGAAAGTGCAGTCCAACTCTGTAATTCATTATCATGGAAACTTGGGTTAGCAGTATCAGAACCACCCACTTTTTCTTCTTCCTTGCAGATCGAAACTGAAGGACAGCGCACAATACGAAAAGTTTCAGGCGTATTTCCAGGTGAGCATATACTGGTAAATGGTATCGTGGTCGGTAAAGCCATATCAGAAGATGTAAGGATTATTGTGGATGACGGATTCGTGACGGCAATTGAAGGCGGCGTTATAAAAGATCATGGTCTAGAGAAACTTCACTGTTATGACAAAAGAGTACCATTGGACATAGACCATGCGTGGGTCAAAAGTGGTTCCCTTCGCCGCAGTAAGTTCACAGCACGTGTTATGGGGGAAGGCAGCAAAAATCGCAGTAACGGGAACATTGACATTAATAAAAATAATGTACTACATAATAAGAACTGCAAAGCTGTGATAATAGACCATGCGGCAGAAAGGTCCTTTGAACTGATGGATGACGCGCAGATGGCAGTTACGGTAGGCGATGACACTACAGCTATTGCAGGTGAGATACTCTACAGGTTTGGCATTCCAATCATAGGCATTACAGACGGCGATTGTGATGGTTTAACCCGAACTGTAAATATCTGTTCGGGATCTTATGTCCTGCGTTTGAAATCAGGGCATGATGATTTGATCGGCAGACGCGTAAAGCTTAAATTATTTGATAATGGTGATTATGCCACATTTGACACAATCGAATCACTCAAAGAAGATATAATCAAACTTTCAGGTGATTCGATCGAGCATATCATGCATTTTTGATTGTATGTTAACGACAAGAATAAAAAAACAAAACATATAATTATTAATAATATAATAGCTTTAAAAAAGGATACAAATATAACTTTATATATAATGATGTACAAAATATGCCTAATACCTTTTAAAATGGGAAATATAATAAATTAAAAGGTGGAAGGGGTTACAATGAAAGAATTTGAAGTTAAAATACTAGATGAACAGGACCGACAGTATATCGATGCATTGAAAGGACTGGGCATGTCCCGCAATGTGGCAACCACACTCACTTTCCTTGTGAACGTACCGGAAGCATCGTCTCGGGAAATAGAGATCAGCACCGGCCTCAGACAACCGGAAGTTAGTGTTGCAATGCGGCTTATGCGTGAGAACCAATGGATAGATGTACACGACAAAAAAAGTATCGGAAAGGGGAGACCGACAAAAATATATTCACTGGTGGCTCCTGTTGATAATATCATAAAACATTATGAACGTAAGATATTATCAGAAACCCAGATGACCATGTCGGTGATCGACAAATTAAAACACATAAGCAGGAATTTTGAATAAAATTTTATAGGGGGTTATGTTGTGGACCTTCTATTGGTCAGGTTAACAAGAGCAGGATTCCCTGACTTTTTTTTGGGAATGAAATATTAGATTAGTGATCTATCCGCCAGATACTGTCCTCAGGATTGATAAATTTCCGGACATGACCGTTCCATCAAGTGGAACGGACTGTCCGTCTTTTAAAACAATAACTGTTTCTTGGTTAATATCAAGCATCCTCAGTAAATCTTCGTAGGTTATGCCATCGTCGATTTCCAAGGTTTGTTCAGAAACTCCTCCGAAAAGTAGTTTCAGGTTCACTGTTATGCTCACTTAACGGCTTCACCACCCTCCCCTGCCAGATCATTGAGGTTTTTCTGTATCAGTTTTTCCTCAAGGCCCATGTTTTTTTTTGTTCCTTTGCGTTCTGTATTTCGCTTCTGAAATTTGGACATACAAAATCACCTCAATAATTCATCAGTTGCGATGCTAATTAACCTTTTCGGGATTTCCAATCAATGAAACATTCAAATTGCATTGTTGGCAAAATAGTTTCAAAAGATACCGATTCATATCATATCCCAAAAAGTAAATGCCAATCAATGTGTACAAAACTTTAAATCATATCAGATGTGTAGTACCGCATGTTTCATTATCGGGACCATTTCCCGTAGGAATGTAGCTCTTTTAAAGAGCCGAACCATGAAACTCAATATGAAACAAAGGTGAAATAAATTGTCAAAATCATTTTACGGATATATTAGAGACGCTTGGAAAAAACCCGACACTACTTACGTACACGACCTTAGATGGGGACGACTTCAGGAATGGAGAAAAGAAGGCTCAGTGACGAGAATTAAACGTCCTACACGTATTGATCGCGCACGATCCCTTGGATACAAGGCAAAACAGGGAATAATCGTAGTTCGTGCAAAGGTTCGACGCGGTGGTTTGCGGAAATCGAGATATGTACGCGGAAGACGCACCCAACACATGGGTAAGAACAAGATCACAGCTGGCAAGAGCATTCAAAGGATTGCTGAAGAACGTGCCGGTCGGAAGTATCCGAATATGGAAGTTCTGAATTCCTACTGGGTAGGCGAAGATGGAAAATTGAAATGGTACGAAGTAATTCTCCTGGACCCAAATCATCCTGTGATCAAAAGCGACAACAATCTCAAATGGGTTTGCAGCAACAAACATAAGGGACGTGTATATCGCGGTAAGACCAGTGCAGGCAGGAAAGGTCGGGGTATGGGCAAACGTGGAAAAGGTACCGAGAAGACCAGACCAAGCATCAGATCCAATCAGAGTAGAGGAAAGTGATTCATTACATTACACTGCGTGTTAGCGCACACTCAACTGAGGATAAGGCCAGAGTCAAAGATGCTCTGGACTTTTTTTTATTGAATTCTGTAGACAAACGTGCTAGTTCCAATAAAGACAGCATGATTGATGCAATAACTGTCCAGGGACATTATACGAATCCCATAACGATATTTAGTACACAGATAAAACGCAAATCTGACTGTCTTGTATTTGCCAGGTTTGTGCGGGATAATATGCTGCCGAATGATCTGGATAAACTTCGTACCGAAATGCCCGAAAGACTCGATGATGACCAGGGTTTCCATCTCAGGTTTGACAAACAGGCAGCGTACTTGAACAAAGTGAAATTATCGTCATCCTCCGATTCGATAGTTGCCATGATGAAGATTGCAACGTATCCCCAGAACCGGGAGGAGGCGGGCAGGATTTTGGAGGGGTTGTTTGGGTAAACCACAGTTCTACGACCTGAATGTTCATTCAAGGCCGGATAATGAAAGTACAATTGAGGAACTAACTGCACTTGCGAAACATTTTGGATACAGTGGGCTTGCGATCACCAACCATTCAAATACCGCTGTTGACCCTGTGGCAACCGGGACAGAAGATTTTGAGATATTAAGGGGTATTGAGATCGTAGCCACCAGTCCTTCAAAGCTCCATGGTCTTATTGGGAAATATCGTAAGAATGTTGATGTGCTGATAGTGCATGGCGGAAATGAGAACATCAACCGTGCAGCAGTGGAAAATCCTAATGTGGATGTTCTGGCACATCCGCAGATGGGCAGGCAGAGCGGCTTGAACCACATCCTTGCAAAATCAGCAAGTGAGAATAATGTAGCCATTGAGTTCAATCTGGATGCGATCATAAAAGGACGCGGCGGTCGTAGGGTACAGACACTTTCCAACTTCCGGACAAACCTGAACATAGCGAGAAAGTATGACGTGCCGATGTTACTCACCAGCAATGCATCATCATATTTCGACATGCGCGCACCGAGAGAAATGATAGCTATTGCTGGAATGTTTGGTATGAGTAAAAATGAAGCAGTTTCTGCACTAAGTTTGACCGCGAAAGGGATCATACAAAAGAAGCGGTCAAAGCCCGGATTTATCCGGGAAGGAGTGGAAGTAATAGGGGAAGACGTACTAGAAGGCACGGGTGATCCCTTATGAAAATACTCCCGCCTACAATGCGCCAGCGAAAGCGATACCTTGCATTTGAACTGATCTCAAAGGAGAAGATCAGCAGGGATGAGTTGATACGTGAGTTGTTCTCATCCATGGGTTCACTCTTAGGAGATGCCGGTTCAAGTGAATGCAGTATGAGATTACTTACATTTGAAGATTCAAAAGGCATAATACAATGTGCTCATAAAAGAACTGAACAAACACGCGCTTCGATCGCCACGATTACAACTATAGGTGGCAGACAGGTTCTGATCAATATTTTCGGAACATCGGGTACTGTTGCGACTGCAACTGAAAAGTATCTGGAAGGCGTTAAGGTATTTAACCTTGAAGAACAATCACATATAAATTGGTAGAAACGTTATTATACGATATTGTCACAGTCACAGATATAAAAATCAATAGGAGATGATGAGAGCATGCAAATGGCACCGCAAATGGGATACGATAGAGCAATTACTGTTTTCAGCCCAGATGGACGGCTCTTCCAGGTTGAATATGCAAGAGAGGCGGTCAAAAGGGGTACAACAGCAGTGGGAGTAAAAGTAAAGGATGGGGTAGTTTTACTGATAGACAAGAGAATTACAAGCAGATTGATCGAAGCCGAATCTATCGAGAAGATATTCCAGATCGATGACCATATTGGTGTTGCTACTTCCGGGCTTGTTGCCGATGCACGTGCGCTTGTTGACAGGGCAAGGGTTGAAGCGCAGATCAACAAAGTGTCATATGATGAGCCCATTGGAGTTGAAGCCATCGCGAAAAAGATCTGCGACCATAAACAGACATACACACAGTACGGCGGAGTTCGTCCATATGGTACTGCTCTTTTAATTGCCGGCGTTGATGACCGCAAACCAAGACTGTTTGAAACCGACCCCAGTGGTGCACTTCTGGAATACCGGGCAACAGCTATCGGCGCAGGCAGAAATGCAGTTATGGAAGTATTTGAGGAAAGTTATAACGATGATATGGATATGAATGCTGCAATAATGCTTGGTATGGAAGCACTTTATAATGCAATTGAAGGAAAATTCGATGCAGCTACTCTTGAAGTCGGCACAGTTACACTTGAGGACCGGCAGTTCCGAAAACTTTCATCGACGGAAGTGGAAACATTTGTAAATCAGGTTCTTGAAAAACATAAGGAAAATGAATCTGATAAAGAGCAAGTTGATGAAGAGGCATCTGAGTAATTTTAAAATATATTTCTAAGATTGGTTTTTGAGCATAAAGAAGGTGTGTAAGATGGTGTCTCTTGACGAAGCTGTAACTGCAAGGCTAAAAAAAGGCAGCAAACATTTTGAAGTTCTGGTTGAGCCGGATGGTGCCCTGTCACTCAAAAGAGGCGAGGATGTGAAAATTGAAGAGATCCTTGCAGTTGAATCCATATTTGAGGATATAGCTCGGGGTGACCATGCACCAGAATCCGATCTTACCAATGCATTTGATACGACCGATGTGTCTGAGATAGCAAGATACATAATACTACATGGTGAACTCCAGCTTACAAAGGAACAAAGACAGCATATATTAGAAGAAAAAACCAAACAAGTTGTAAATACCATTGCGCAGAATGCGATCAACCCGCAGACAAGAACACCACATCCACCAGCGCGGATTCAAAAAGCAATGGAAGAAGCAAAAGTTCACATCGACCTGACTAAAAGCGTGGATGAACAGGTTAATATCGTGATGAAGGCAATTCGCCCCATCATACCTATTCGTTTTGAAGAAGTGGACATTGCTGTTAAGATCCCTGCCGAATATGCAACAAGATCATACGGTGATATTGCAAAATTCGGCACACTGCGTAAGCAGGAATGGCAAAATGACGGGGCATGGGTAGCTGTGATCCGGATACCAGCCGGGATCCAGAATGATTTTTATGGTCTCATTAATCGTTTAACGAAAGGTGATGCCGAGACTAAACTACTATAAGAGGTTACCGCATGGGACGAAAAATAGTCATCCCTGGCCAATTTTTATCGGATGATGAAAAATATGCCGGGATGGGAACATATGTTAAAAACGGAAAAGTATATTCTCTTTTATACGGGATATTAAATGATAAAAATAAACTTACTGTGGTGCCGTTTTCTGGGAAATACATCCCTTCCCGTAGGGATTTGATCATCGGCACTGTTATACTGATCACTCCTTCGAACTGGATATTTGAAATTGGTTCACCCTACGATGGATTACTTCATGTATCCGAATATCCAAGACGTGTTGAATCATCTAAAATGCGGAGTATAATGGATGTTGGAGATTCTGCGATCCTCCGCATAAAGGATGTGAACACAAATATGAAGGTTGAACTCACTCTCCGCGAGCGAGGTCTGGGGCCAATTAATGATGGTCGCATAATTGAAATTATGCCAATGAAGGTGCCGCGTGTGATCGGTCACAGTGGTTCAATGATCTCAATGCTTACGAAAGAGACTAACTGTGAGATATTTATTGGACAGAATGGAAGGATATGGATCAAAGGTAAAGATGGTGATATGGATGATCTGGCCAAGGCTATTGACCTGATCGTGCGTGAATCTCATGTTCCGGGATTAACCGAGAAGGTCTTCCAGTTTTTAGAAAACAGAAGAGATGTTGAAAGAGAGTTAGAACCAGATGGATCATTAGAAAATGAACTGGATGCTCAAACTGTTGATAAGAATGAGGAAATGCCTGATGAAACATCCCGTAAGATCGATATGTTGTTAGATACGGCGGATGATTAATTTTTAGGCATGTTCTTCTTATTGAGTTGAAGGGAAAGAAAGAGAGTAAATTGGAGATTTAATTATGAGCAATAAACCAGAGAAGTTTATCGACGAAAATGGCTTGCGTCTTGATGGCAGACGCGTTGACGAGATGAGACCGATGACAATGGAGATCGGAGTGCTATCCAGAGCCGATGGTTCCTGTTATCTTGAGTGGGGGAAAAATAAGGTATTAGCAGGTGTATTTGGACCACGGGAATTGCATCCTCGTCGTATGCAGCGTGCGAATGTTGCACTCATAAGGTACAGGTACAATATGGCTGCGTTTTCAGTAGAGGATAGGGCACGTCCGGGCCCGAACAGGCGCAGTACTGAGATATCAAAGGTCAGCAGCGAGGCTTTTACACCGGTCATAATGACAGAATTATATCCAAGTGCCGTTATCGATGTCCTGGCAGAAGTGCTCCAGGCAGATGCGGGAACAAGGACGGCGGCGATCAATGCTGCAACTATAGCACTGGCTGAGGCTGGTATCCCAATGAAAAGTCTTATAGCGGCGTGTGCAATTGGTAAAGTGGATGGTCAGCTTGTTGTTGATCTAAACAAGGATGAGGACAATTATGGTGAAGCCGATCTTCCGATTGCGTTCACTCAGGACGGCGATATTACATTGCTCCAGATGGACGGAAACCTCACGCAGGATGAACTTAAAGAAGCTATTGGAATGGCACAAAAAGCCTGTGAGCAGATTTTCGAACTTCAGCGAGAAGTTCTGTTAAACCGATTTGGAAAACCAGATGAAATTGAGCAACTGGCAGAAGAAACAGAGCCCGAACCAGAGGTTGAATTTGATGAAGAAACAACTGATGAGGAAGTTGCCAGTGAACTTCAAGAAGATGAGGAAGAAGCACCATCTGAAGAAGATATCCCTGAAGAGGAAAACGATGATGACGTTGATGAGGAATTAGGGGGTGAAAAAGATGAGCAATGAAATAATGACAAGACTTGCAAAAGATTATGTTTATAACCTGATGCTTAAAGGAGAACGTGAAGATGGACGATCTTTTGACGAGATACGTGATATTACTCTTGAGACAAATGTCATTGAGAAAGCAGAAGGTTCTGCAAAAATACACTTAGGTGCGACACAGGTCTTAGTTGGTATAAAGCTCCAGATAGGAACGCCATTCCCGGATTCACCTGATAAAGGTGTTATCATTACAAGCCTTGAATTAAATCCAATTGCTTCACCCAGCTTTGAGGCGGGTCCACCAAGGGAAAAGGCAATTGAGATGGCGCGTGTGGTAGACCGTGGAATTCGTGAATCTGGCGCAATTGATTTAAATAAGTTGTGTATTACGGAAGGAGAACAAGTCTGGATCGTATTCATTGATATACATGTGTTAAATGACGAAGGCAATATCGTGGATGCCTCATCACTTGCTGCTATTGCAGCTCTTATGACAGCAAAGATCCCGTTAGAGCGCGAAGGCCGTGGTGACGATATGATGATGCCGGTACGCGAGATGCCAGTAGGTGTCACACTGGTGGATATCGGTGGAGAGATGATGGTCGACCCCGTAAGAAATGAAGAAGATATTTGCGAAACAAAACTGACGGTCGTATCCAATCAAGATGGCTCTATATGCGCTATGCAGAAAAGCGGAGAAGGTGTGCTTTCGGTGGAACAGATATTACTGGCAGTTGATATCGCATGCAAGAAGGCTGCAGAGATCCGGGAAAATTATTTACTGAACATATAATGGATATGGAAGGAGGATTATCGCCATGGCTAAAAAATATACACGGAAAGGGCGTGTGACCAGATCCGCCGGCAGGTTTGGCACACGATATGGTAGAAGGGACCGTAAGTTAGTTGCGGATCTAGAAGAGCGCATGAGAATGCCGCATAAATGTGCAAGATGTGCACGTCCAAATGTAAAAAGAATTGGTACTGGAATATGGAAATGTTCCAAGTGCGGCTATACCTTTGCAGGTGGAACGTACCTTCCCAACACAACAGTCGGAAAGACCGTTTTGCGCTCTGTAAAAAAAGCTATAGAACGGGTAGAGTAGGTTTAATATGGGCTACAAATGTACTCGATGCAAGCGAGATGTTGAGATCGATTATGAGTATACAGGGATCCGATGCCCCTACTGTGGGCACCGGATACTTGTAAAAGAGCGTCCAACCTCGATCAAGCGCATCACGGCAGAATAAGATAAGAAGTATGTTGATTACTTCTTCTCGCAAGCCATCTGCAATAACACGTATTCTGTGCAAACAGCTGGCGTCGT
>JAFGQV010000083.1 GCA_016935475.1 Methanosarcinaceae archaeon | reverse complement strand
TATTAAATACATACTTAAAATAAACTAAAACAGTGTCTTCCATTTTTATTAAAATAATTTCATAGTTAGCACATGCAAACAAAACAAGCGAAACTTTTTCAAAACCACGTCATCTTGGAAAGCCCAGAAGTATATGACAAAGTAATATCGAGTTTTAAAAACGATTTTTTTTCTATAAGGGAAAAGGGTTTTGTTCCATCTAATAGAAGTCACAATACCGGCATAGGCAAAACATTTGAAGATTTAGTTGGCGTTAATGAAAATAATAACAAACTTGCTGATTACCACGACATTTTAGAATTGAAGTCCGCCAGGGAACTTTCCCAAAGCATGATTACTTTATTTACGATAAAACCGACTCATCCGCCAAATGCAAACACATATTTAAGAGATACTTATGGGCATCCAGATTTAGAGTACCCGGACATAAAAACACTACATACAACCATATCAGCTTTAAAATTTAACACTTATAAAAATAAATATGGGTTTAAATTGGAAGTCGATGATAAAACGGAAAAGTTGTTTATGAGGGTAATAAACTTGGAAACTGACACAACAGAAAGCAAGGATATATACAATACATATGAGGAGTTAAAGCATAGTTTTGAAAAAAAATGTAAATATATAGCATACATTAGTGCGGAAACAAAAAAAGAAAATGGTACAGAATTTTTTAAATTCAAAAATGCTTTTTTATTAACTGGTTTAACGTTTGATAATTTCAT
Source organism: Methanosarcinaceae archaeon (assembly GCA_016935475.1). Classification (GTDB taxonomy): domain Archaea; phylum Halobacteriota; class Methanosarcinia; order Methanosarcinales; family Methanosarcinaceae; genus JAFGQV01. The sequence continues at coordinate 5,589 of JAFGQV010000083.1, read as the reverse complement.
AGAGCATATCAAAAACGGACTTATTGTCTATGACATTCGTATAGGTGCCTATAAATCTGGAAAAAGTATAGGTAAGCCACATGACCATGGCTCAGGTATTAGAATCAGGAAAAATTTCATAAATACGGTATTTGATGTAGAAGAATTATAACTACTGCTTTTCTAAAATCACAACATATTCTTCATTCATGGTTGATTTTAGTTCGCCTTTTACGTTTGTGGGACTGTTCTTTTTTGGCATTCTTTTAGATGGGATATTCCGTATTATCGTTTTGTGATGCTTATAATTGTTTTTAGCTTTAAACAATTCAACAATGATATCATCAGTCGGTATTTTTACGCCTTTTACAGTTCGATTACCAACAACAAAACAGAGAAATCCTCCAATCTTCATAACTCTGTCAATCTCTATTACACACTGATTAAAATCAATATAAAAACTCAACACATCTTTTGCCCTTTTAGAATCTATGCTTTGAATTTCATTTAATATATTTTGTAATGAAGGGGAATCTAGTTTATGACTCATATCTATTGTTGGTATCCCACCAAGGCTTATTTTGTCAATCTCACGTACCGTTTTTGAGTCAAAACCAAGCCATTCTAATGATAAACGAGAAAACTGCCCGTATGCGACCGTTGTTCTGCTGTCACCATATGGCGGAGACGTTACTATTATGTCGATCGAATTTGAAGGTGTCGAAGTTTTAAATCTAGAGTCTTCAGCTAAGATTCTAATCTCACAATTTTTTGCTTCTTTATTAAAAAGAGCCATTTGTTCTACATTGAATCTAACTTTTTTCTCAAATTCTCCAAGTGTGTCAGGCGTATATTTTTTTAATGCAGATTCATTCATTCTATAAAGTTTAAACTCTCCATTTCTTGTATTTGATACACGCCTCACAGTTTCAGAAAAAGCTACTCGGAAGAAATCTTTTAGATCATCTTCAACTTTCTTGTTATCCACTCTTATAGAATCAATGCTCGTTTTGATTATTACTAAATCTATAATCGCTTCTGGCTTAAACCAGTATTCTATATTATGGAATTTTGGTTTTTCAACCGTTTTTTGCTTAAATAACACGTCACATTTGTATTCAGAACACCTATTGATTAGATTGTTTGTCTCATTCCTTAATATTTGTTCATCAATGGGCGTTGTTTTGACTTTTGAAATTAATCTGGTTAATGGATTTATATCAACGCCATAAGCGATTTGAAAATTATCGTGAAGTTTTGCTTCCAACAATGTTGTTCCAGAACCCATGAATGGGTCAAGTAATACTGTTGCATTTTGACCATATGTTTCGATAAGCCTTCTTGCAACTTGTGGTATCATCATTGCTGGATAGGTATGAAACCCGTGATTGCTTAATTTTGTATCATCGTTCTTGTAATCCCAAGAATTATCAATAAACTTTTTTTTATCCATCGGGGTTCCTTATCCTGTTGTTTGAATAACTTTTTTGCCCAACTCTGTTAATTGATACAATCGTCCTTTTTTTGCAGACTCATTTAAACATTCGACTAATCCACCTTCTTTTAGTTCACTTAAATACATACTCACATGATTTAATCTAATAGTAGTATCTTTTGAAATTTCGGAAGGGGTCACAGTGTCGTTATTAATTGTATTTAGTATTTTTCGCCTATGACGAGAAGATTTTACAAGCGATATTCCAGCTATCAGCTTTTCATCCATCTATCTCATCATAAGCACAATATTATATCAACATTAGTACATTTTAAATACATTTTAAATACACAATGCTTCTATATAAAACATCACTTTGTTTCTTTTATCAGATGTGAAAATATATTTTAGGCAACCATGTTTGCTCTTCCGAAAAAGAACAATTTGGAAGAAGTCTACGCTCCCCGCCGCCTCACGATCATCTTCCGCGTCTCCTCAGCCACGAAGAGGAGTATCGCAAAGGGTATGAGGAACAGCCATTCGGAGATTGGTATCGGTGAAAGTCCAAATATCATTTGCCCTGTCGAGGTATAGACAAGGAGGATCTGCAGCCCGATCTCAAAAACAATGCCTGCAAGGAGTAGCCTGTTCGTGAAAAAACCTATCTTTGAAACGTTTTCACGGGCAGTGCGGCAGACCATGCCGTTCGCAACCTGCGTAACCACAATGCCTGTCATGCAGGCGGTTGTTGCCTTCCTGTAAAGGGTATCACCTGCCGCAAGGGCAGTGCCCCATACCCAGCCGCCATTGCTCAGCACATGGAAGAATCCTCCCATTGCTGCAAGAGCCTCGATGGGACCGAGGAAGAAATACGCCCTCATGATCAAAGCCTTATCCAGAAGCCTTGCCGTGGGCGGGCGCGGGGGGCGCTGCATAACACCGGGCTCGGGTTTTTCCGTCCCCAGTGCAAGTGCCGGAAGCATATCGGTCCCGAGGTCGATACCAAGAATCTGGATGATGGTGAGCGGCAGGGGGACTCCCAGCATCACGTATGCAATAAAGGGGATGATCTCGGGAATGTTACTTGCAAAAATATAAGTGACGAACTTCTTGATGTTATCGAACACAGCCCTGCCTTCCTCCACGGCATTCACAATGCTTGCGAAATTGTCATCCATCAGGATCATGTCAGCTGACTCCTTTGCGACATCCGTGCCCGAAATTCCCATTGCGATCCCGATATCCGCACGTTTCAATGCCGGAGCATCATTCACACCGTCTCCTGTCATTGCAACGATCTCACCTTTTTCGGAAAGCGCATCAACGATATCCATCTTGAACTCAGGGGTCATCCGTGCAAAGACGATCTCAGGTGCAGACAGTTTTTCCATGAGTTCCGTATGTGACAGCGTTTTCATATCCTCAGCAGTCAGGACAACCGGATCATCAGACTCGACAAGCCCGATCTCACGTGCTATGGCTACGGCTGTCACGCTGTTGTCCCCTGTGATCATGATCGTACGGATCCCTGCGGTCTTACATTTCCGTATTGACTCTGGCACCTCCTCACGCGGCGGGTCGATCATGCCCATGAGCCCCATGAAGACCAGTCCGGACTCCACCGATTCGACCGTGTATTCCTCCGGAGCCTGCCGGAAGGCAAACGCCAGCACCCTGAGTGCGGAATTTGCAAAAGTATCATTCATCTCCTGTATCGCAACTTTCACCGGTTCCGTCATCTCTTCCACTGAACCGTTCATCAGGACATGGGTGCAAACCGGCAGGACGGTCTCAAGCGCACCTTTAACATAAGCCACCTTACCATCGGCAGTTTCATTGATGGTGGTCATTCGCTTGCGGTTAGAATCAAATGGGATCATGTGAACCCTTTTGTTCTCGCGTATCACTTTTTCAAATTCAATTGCCTTTGCAGCGGCTACAAGCAGGGCACCTTCCGTGGGGTCGCCTTTGATACTCCATCCACCGTCCTTTGTAAGTTTTGAGTCATTGCAGAGTGCCGCATTTACCAGAAGCGGCTTAAGTTGCAGGAGGTTCTCCTCGTCCAGTTTCGCACCGCTCTCATCCTGGAATTCACCCATGGGTTCGTATCCTGTGCCTTTGACCTCCACCACTTTACCATTAGCAAATATCCTGCGCACTGTCATCTGGTTCTGTGTAAGGGTTCCGGTCTTGTCAGTGCAGATGACGGTGGTGCATCCGAGCGTCTCCACAGCGTTCAGGTTCTTGATGAGTGCATTGCGCTTTGCCATTCGCTGCGAGCCCATTGCAAGGGACAGTGAGACCGTTGGAAGCAATCCTTCCGGGACGTTGGCAACGATGATGCCGATAGCGAACAGGAAGTTTTCCCAGAACGGTCTGCCGATCAACGTCCCCATGATAAAAAAAAGGATACCCATGCCGGTTGCAAGCTTTGCAACGATCCGGGTAACGCGGTATGTCTCTTTTTGCAGGGGGCTCGGTTCCGCTTCAACTGTCTGCGTAAGGTGTGCGATCTTACCGAACTCAGTACCCATTGCGGTCGCAAAGACAACAGCAGTACCTGCACCGGATGTTACGGATGTCCCTGCAAATACGATGTTCGGGCTGTCGACCAGGTCGAGGTCATAAGGGTCAGAACTTCGTTTTTTTGGTTTAGATTCACCGGTCAATGCAGAATTGTTAACACGTAGTTCGAACTGCTCGACCATACGTGCATCGGCTGAGATACGGTCGCCTTCTGCCAGTTTGACCACATCCCCGGGAACCAGTTCCTTGCTGTCGACACAACTTTCCATTCCACCCCGGACCACGGTCACCTTATGAGGCAAAAGGTTTTGCAGGGCTTCTGCGGCTTTTTCTGCACGGTATTCCTGAATGAACGTAAAAAACGCATTGATGAAAATAACACCCACGATCGTGTAGGCAAGGATATTCATCCCGCCGCCGGGTTCGTAATAGTTCCCGACCAGTGCAAGAGCCGCTGCGATCCACAGGAGTATTGCAAAAAAATGGGTGAACTGGGGAAGCAGTTTTAAGATCACTGATCTCTTTTTGCGGTGGACGATCGTGTTCTCCCCGAATTCGAGAATTCTTTTTTTGGCTTCCTGTTCTGTAAGACCGCTGGTGGACGTGCCAAGTTCCCTGTAAACATCTTCAATATCAGCTGCCTGTATACGCATGTGTGGTCACTGCTCTGCATTAAAATGGCGGGATGGGTGCCATACGATCACATCACAGGGGGTCATTTTCAAAACCTCTTCGATGGGATTACCCCGTGTAATATCTCTTACGATGTCCTGTTTCGTGGCTCCCAGCAGCACAAGGTCAAAATGCCCGGATGCTGCTTTTTTTAGAACAGCTTCCATTGGTTTTGACGCAAATTTGACGGAGATCTCCGGAGAGACATTGTATCCGGAAAGCAGGTCAATAAAAGGCTTGAGTTCCCTTCTCTCACCTTCGCGTATCCTGTGCTTTTCTTCATCCGACATAAGAAGTGATCTTGAACCTGCCATTTTTTCGATCCTGAGAATCGTTGCTTTTCCGTTTTTTGCTACCAGTTTTGAGGTGAGATAGGCTCGTTCTGCATCGTTATAAGCACCTTTTCTAATGGGAACGAGCACCCTGGAAAGGTGCATGGCTTTTCCGGGGTGAGTAACCCTTACAACGAGCACTGAACAGGAAAGTGATGCCATGAGTTTCTGTGATATGGAGCGCACGAAAAACCTGTGTTTACGGTCCTCATGGCGGGCAGAGGATACAACAAGGTCGACATTTTCTATTTCGGCGATGGATTTGATGGACTGTACCACAGGTCCGTGTTCAGCGACACCTTCCACATGGACACCTTCGATCTTTCCCCATTCCACGACCCGCTCAACAGATCTCATCCCCCGGGCAGTATCCTCATCGGTCTGGTCCTTTGTTATCAGGAACAGGGCGATCAGTTCAGCATCACAATGCTTTGCAAGCAGGATCGCATACTTTGCAGCTGATTCTGCTGCAAAACCACCGTCTACAGCCGTTATTATTTTCTTATACATGGAGCTAACCCCCGCCTGGTATAATAATTGTGGAAGATGCTATTAATAATTTATGCTGTGTTGCATAACTCTAGCATAATTGAGTCAATCCTCTATTTTTTTGCTATGCTTCTCCATATTGTTTCATCTTTTTGT
>JAFGQV010000082.1 GCA_016935475.1 Methanosarcinaceae archaeon | reverse complement strand
GCCTTTGACAGCCTGTGCAACAGCATTCGTTATCAGCGAATCTGCAATTCCATTTGCGATCTTTGAGACCGTGTTGGACGTTGCAGGGGTGACAAAAAGTGCATCGTATTTCCCGAGCAGGAAACGCCCTGTTTTTGGAGAGCTTTTTCCCTGCCCGCTTTCCAGAAATATCTCTTCGAGATAATCGCCGCCTGAGATTTTAACAAGCTTGTTCCCAAGACCGTACATTCGCAGGACCTCTTCGGCAGCACTTGACACAAACGTATTGATGCGAATGTCCCTGTGGTTCCTTTTAATCTCTTTGAAAACGGTGTAGCTTTCATTTAATAAGTGACCTGCACCCGTAATTCCCCATGCAATTGTCTTCGGTCTCATAAGAATAACATATAGTTTAGTGATGTTTATATTTTTCTGAAAATAAGGGGTTATCTCATTGATACACACTCTGGTTATATGCTTGATATGTTTTGTATTATGACTATTATCTTCATTTGAACCCGGACCAGTTAAAATCAAAATCCATTTAAACAAAGGGATGGCATTTACGATGCTGTATCTATACACGTAAATTTGATGTACTAAAAACATACTCTACTACCCATGAAAAAGATCGTCATCATTGACTACGGGCTTGGTAATCTTCGAAGTGTCCGCAAAGGTCTGGAATATGCAGATGCTTCACCACTGATCTCAAGCGACCCTAAGGAGATATTAAGTGCAGACGGTGTGATTTTACCGGGGGTCGGGGCATTTATCGATGCCATGAGAAATATTGAGCCACTAAAGGATGTTATCCATGAATATGCAGATTCCGGCAGACCCATGCTTGGCATCTGTCTGGGACAGCAGATGATGATGAGCGAATCAGAAGAAGGAGGAATTACAGAGGGACTCAGCCTTGTGCCTGGCCGTGTTGTCCGGTTCCCGCACACACAGTTGAAGGTTCCCCATATGGGGTGGAATTCCATCAAGATCAGAACGAAACATCCTTTTTTTGAAGGCATTCCTGACGAGACATACGTCTATTTCGTGCACTCCTATTATGTAAGCACAGATGCTTCGCACACCCTTGCATCCTGCGAATATGGCATAGAATTTGCAGCGTCTGTATTAAATGATTCCGGGAACGTGATAGGAACGCAGTTCCATCCGGAAAAAAGCGGGGATATGGGATTGAAGATGCTTCAGAATTTTGTAGGGATGTGTTGATTAAGACTATGAGAGGCTAAATATGGATATTGAAGGTTATGCAAAACGGGGTCTGGTCAACAATGACCCAATGATCGAAGAAAAACTGGCTGCAAGGATACTCGAGGTTAAAAATACTACTCCGGAACATGCCCGGGAACTTGCGAAGGCTGCTATTATAGAGGCAAAGGCGACACTGCATGTCAGCGGCGATGTGCTTACACCAACTGTCTCGGGTGTTACAATGGGCCAGTTCGGTGTTGGTTCACGGGGAATGGGTGATTTCTATACCCATGAAAAGATCGCAGAGGTCATCGGAAAAACGAGTGCTGTGGTTGACACATCCCATCTTGATGATTCGGGGGCTGTCAGGATAAGTGGCGATGACGACTACCTTATAGTAACAGTAGATGGTATCCATTCACGCCTGAGCGATTTTTCATTCCTTGCAGGTTTTCATGTAGCAAGGGCATCACTTCGCGATGTGTATGTCATGGGTGCACGTCCGGTTGCACTTCTCTCTGACATCCATGTTGCCGATGACGGGGATGTTGCAAAGATCTTTGACCATATCGCAGGGATCACAACTGTCTCGGAACTCACCGGCATTCCACTTGTAACAGGAAGCACGCTTCGGATCGGCGGGGATATGGTCATCGGTGACCGCATGACAGGCGGGGTCGGTGCAGTTGGCGTGACATCCGACCTGACATCCAGGGTACAGGCAGAGGTCGGGGACGTTATCCTTATGACAGAAGGCGCTGGCGGTGGCACCATTTCCACAACTGCGCTATACTATGGTATGCATGAGGTGGTCGACGAGACCATCAACATCAAATTCATTGAGGCGTGTGAGGCACTCATAAGGTCAGGACTTACAGGTCAGATCCATGCCATGACTGATGTCACCAACGGTGGGATCCGCGGCGATGCAAAGGAGATATCAAGAACAGCAGGTGTGAAACTTGTGTTCGAAGAATCCCGGATGCGCCCGCTGGTAAACCCGGTTGTGCTTGAGATGCTCGAATCCCTTGAGATCGACTACCTTGGCGTATCCCTTGACGCACTGCTCATAATTGCGCCTGAGGCTTTTGCGGATGATATCATGCGAACCGTAAGGAACTCAGGGGTTTTGATCGATGTCATCGGAAGGATAGAAGATGGCAGCGGCGCAGAGATCATGATCAATGGAAAACAGCATGACTTTACTCCACGGTTCAGGGAATCTGCCTACACGCCGATCAAGAAAATAGTAGGAGAAGATGAGCCGCGTGACTTTGAGGAGATGAAACGTGCTATTGATAATGCAGCAATTGAGGCAGTGGAGAAAAAACGGCGCGTTATAGAGATGATACGGAGCCAGTGACCAACTTTCAGGTTTGGCACGGACTACACGCGTTTTACCACAAGCATCGCGCCGTCCTTACCGATGATCTCGACCTTTTCTTCTTTTTCGATCAACTCATCAGCGCGCGCTTTCCAGTACTCCCCTTTGTATCTCACAAAACCCGGCATTTCGGGAGCTATCTGGTCGATGGTTCTGGCAAAATCCCCTATCATCTCACCAATCACTGGTTTTCTGTGCCTGACCTCGATCACCTTGTATATTGCAAATACAAGGATGATACCAACAACCAGCGTCGGTGCAACAATTGCAGTGATAACCGTTCTCTGGAATTCTGCGGGCGTATAGAAGCGTGGATAACTGAGGGGTACAAGAAAGATGCTACCCACAATGATACATATCATGCCTGCAATGCCGAAGACCCCAAAACCCGGAGCCTGAAATTCCAGTGCCAGCAGCCCGACACCAACAAGCACAAGGAAAATTGCTGCGGTGTTGACATCAAAACCTGTGCCGATCAGACCCAGTGTTATGGCAATGACCCCGAATATCTCCGCTCCAACCCCCGGGTTTGATATGCCCAGAATTATCCCGTATATGCCAAGCATCAAAAGGATGGACGATAGTACCGGGTTTGAGATAAGGTTCATGAAAGCAAGACGCATGGAAGGCTCATAATACTCGATCTGTGCACCTTCTGTTTCAAGTTCCTTACCCTTCACAATCTCACCGTCAACCTGCACCAGCAGATCCTCGATCGTCGGTGATATGAATTCAATGACCCCTGCATCCAGAGCGGACTCAGCATTCAGGTTCAGGTTTTCTGTGATGAACCTTTCGGCAAGTGTCTCATTCCTGCTGTGCATCCGCGCCTTTTCCCGGGCAAGGGCAACAAGGGCATTCACGATCTTGGAATCCTCCACGGGTTCGATCCCGCCGGCTGACATCTCAACAGGCTGAGCAGAGCCGATGATGGTATGCGGTGCCATTGCGGCAATATCCGTACTGATCAATATCAGTGTACCCGCAGACCATGACTTTGCACCTTCGGGATAAACATATCCGATAACAGGGACATCAGTCTGTTCGATCTGTTCGATGATCTTCAGGGTTTCGTCCAGACCACCGCCTGGCGTGTTGAGGGTAATTAGAAGAACGGAAAAATCCTCCTCAACCGCAGCCGACAATGCATCTGCCACAATATCATCCGCTACCGGGGTGATGGATTCAGAGATTTCCAGCACAAGAACCTTTTGTCCGGAAGATGCACTAACAGATGATATGGAAAAAATAATGGATATTAAAAAAAATAGCAGAATAAGATACAAAACCTGATTTGCCTTCATATCTTATCCCTACTTTTTTCGGTCTTATTTTTGAGTCTTTTGTGCAAATGCCTGTGAGAGCCCGGCAATTTGTCCAATCTCGGTGGAGGGGGTAACTACGATCATATTTTTCTCCCGTGCGATCTCTGCAAGTGTTTGAAGTTCTCGTAACTTCATCCCCATAGGAACCTCCTGGTACATCTTTGCAGCTTCTCTCATCTTTTCCGCAGCCAGCATCTCTCCTTCCGCAAGGATGATACGGGCACGTTTCTCACGCTCAGCCTCTGCCTGTTTTGCGATTGCACGAAGCATTGTTTCCGGCAGGCTAACGTCCCTTAACGTTACAGCTGTGACCTTAATGCCCCACGGATCTGTAGAAACATCAAGCAGTTCCTGGATATCCCTGTTGATGGTCTCTCGCTGTGAGAGAACTTCATCAAGTTCGATCTGTCCCAGCACATCACGAAGGGTTGTCTGGGAAAGCATGGAAGTGGCAAACTTGTAGTTCTCAACCTCCGTTACGGCGGCACCCGGCTCGGTCACCTTGTAGTATACGACCGCATCCACTTCAATGGTCACGTTGTCCCTTGTGATCACAGCCTGTTTAGGAACATCGATGGTAACAACTCGAAGGTCGATCTTCACAACAGTATCAATAATAGGAATAATTAAAAACAGACCTGGACCTTTAACACCGCTCAATCTCCCTAACCTGAATATCACAACACGTTCATACTCCTTTACCATCTTGATGGCCTGGGAGAAAAATAAAATTACAATAATTAATACAGGAACAAAAAATTCACTTGCCATAATATCACCCTATAAAACTATAAGGGTCTCAAGATAAAAAGCTAATGCATGTTAGAAAAACAGTGAAGAGGATTGTGGGTCTGAACAATTGAGGCCATCAAATTAGATTTTTGACTTAAAAACCTATTCTATTTTTCAGTAACCTCGTTACGTTTTTTTTTGGGGGGGGGCGGTAG
>JAFGQV010000081.1 GCA_016935475.1 Methanosarcinaceae archaeon | reverse complement strand
CTCTACCGGAACACTGGTTTGTTTGGAATGTGTTTTAATGTGTGTAGATGCAAATGTTATACCTGAAAACAAAGAGGTGATTGCTGTAGCTGGTACGGAGAGAGGTCTTGATACTGCATGGATTATTAAGAGCAGCGCTTCTGCTAATCTTTTTCATCCCGAAAAAGGATGTCGGTTTGTCGAGCTGTTAGCGAAACCAGGGATTTCTTTGCAGCCAGATATAAATATTGGGTATCTTCGATGAAATGCAAAAACCGGATGAAAGAGCGGTTCATAAATACAGGGCATCAGGCTGCCACTTCACAGGAACAGGATAAAATGAACATAATAAACCAGATCAGGAACAATCTAAAAGAAAATGCTAATCCGGAAGCGAAAAAGAGTTCTCAACGGTTCTTTAAAGAAGAAATTAAGGTATACGGGGTAAAAACTCCGGTTGCTATGAGAATAAGCAAAGAATCGTTTAAAGAAATAAAGCATCTGCCCAAGAATGAAGTATTTTCGTTATGCGATGAACTATTAAAATCCGGATATATAGAAGAGGCATTTGTTGCCTACAAATGGGCAGAATTCTTATCCCGGGATTATGAAAAGGAAGATTTCCAGACATTTGAGAGATGGCTGAACAGCTATGTCAGTAACTGGGCTGAATGTGACACCCTCTGTAATCACACCATCGGTTCTTTCATTGAACTGTTTCCAGATCATATCGAAAATCTTAAAGAATGGACGTCTTCCGAAAATCGCTGGGTAAGGAGAGGTGCAGCAGTAACACTGATCCTGCCTGCAAGAAAAGGGTTGTATTTAGAGGATGTATTTGAAATCGCTTCAAGGTTACTGGAAGACAGCGATGATCTGGTCCGGAAAGGATATGGCTGGTTGCTTAAAGAAGCAAGCAGGAAGCATCAGGAACAGGTATTCAATTTTGTGATGGAGAATAAAAAAAGAATGCCAAGGACAGCATTAAGATATGCTATTGAAAAAATGCCAGCGGAATTAAGAAAAGAAGCAATGAAGAAATAGTTAACAGGAATGTAATAATCAGGAAAAATGATTGGCGGTTGTTCGAAAATCTGCAATCGCAACTTCGGCTATTCGCGGGGCGTGTTATCATTAACATACATGATAAAATATCTATTCAGGAGATGTGCATATGAAAGATTTCCCCGATTTTATGAAGAATGAATTGAACCAGATTCCAACCACTGAGCAAAATACGCAAGATCTTGAAGGTTATTATTTTGAAGGGGCAGATGGCAGCCAAATGGCATTCTGGACTTGTCATTCCGAGCAGGTATCAAAAAAGCACAAACATCCGTTTGATGAATATATGGTCTGTATAAGTGGGCAATACACTGTTTTCATGGACAATAAGAAGCATGTGCTAAATCCAGGCGATGAATTGTTAATACCAAAAGGAACAGAACAATGGGGAGAATGTAAAGCTGGAACAAGAACGATACATGCTTTCGGTGGCAAGAGAATTCAAAAATAAGATCATATTACATGAAACCAGAAAACAATAAAGCACGACCTGAAGAACTGAGTATATCAGAAACAAGGAGGCACTGTCTTGATAATAGAGATTGGTTGTTGTGGTGCATATTGTAAAACCTGCGGTGCACTTGCAGACAAAAGTTGTCTTGGTTGTAAGCTTGGATATGAAAACGGAGAACGGGACATCAATAAGGCTAAGTGCAAGATGAAAGTGTGCTGCTTCAAGGAACGGAAATTTGAAACCTGTGCCGATTGCCTGGATTACCCATCCTGCAAGATAATTGAGGATTTTTACAACAAAAATGGCTACAAATACAGGAAATACAGGCAATCAATTGAATTTATCAGGGATAACGGATATGCCAGTTTTCTGGAAATCGCTGATAACTGGAAAGGTCCTTATGGCAAATTCGATTAGTGTGAATTGAGAACAGGATTATCGTATTTTTACTCAACCAAAAAGCGAAGGGAGAGATTAAGGCTTTTCTACAATTCCTGCCCCTTCAACTTCATAATATCTGCTTCCGGCGCATGAACGGCATAGAACCTCGTTATCCTTTCCTGTTGAGGCTTTTGTGCTCATGATCATTTCTCCGCATTTCTCACAAATGGCATTCTCAGTTATCGGTGCAAGAGAAGGGAGAATAGGTTCAACTATTTCAATTTTGAATAATTCTTCAAAAGGAACATTGATCATTGCGAAAGATACTTCCTGAGCTTTTGCCTTAAAATTCGCCTCGTCTTCTTTGCTGCCATTCCTGTCCCTGATAACCTTCTCCATCAGAGGGTAAAAATCCGGAACCAGCTTATCAAGAACATATCTGAAATCATTCCTGACAATGATACGCACACCTTCTTTTTTGCCACGATTCGTAAAAGTTACAGCATTCTTGCCAAGATCCCGATACACTAAGGAATTGTTTCCCAGTGTACATCCGGAAACAGCCTGAACACCATCAACAAAACACGAATTGTTCTCAACTATAGCCATAAGCCTTTCCATGCCATCAGATGATCCGCTTTTAAATTTGCTTAAACCATATAACGAAGCCATAACACCAAGAGCACTTCCAGGACAATAATGACCATGAATTTCAGCAGTTTTGATCAGGCATTGAGCAATATCATTTTTTTTAATTGCATTATCAAATATTGACCTGGGATTTTCTTTTAATAATTCTGCCTGTTTTCCTGTGTATCCATAATCACCTGTCATAATTAACCCTCTTTATCATGCTTATTAGAACAAGCATTATCAATCGTTTTCTCAATGAACTTCTGATGCACCATTTCAATGATCGTTTCAAGGTTCACGATATCTTCCCGGTTGTATTCAAGCAGCAGTTCAAGCGCATCCGTGTCACCACGTTCATACTGGTACCACAGCCTGACCGCATCGAAACCTGATATCCCGGTTGTGGCATAACTTCTTGTGATACCAAGTTCGCGTTCAATGTTCTTCAGCCCGCCCTTATAACCGATGCAACGGAGCGGGTACATCAGGTCTATATGCAACTGGTTGAACTCAATCTCAGGATACTCATGTTTTATAAAAGGCAGGTCAAAACGCGCACCATTGAACGTTACCAGCAATTCATATTTCGCAAGTTCATCCACAATATCATCAAGATCGATGCCGCGAACAAAGGTTCTTGCACGGTTGCCGTCGTAAATCCCAACCACAGTCATGCAGTCATATTTCGGGGAAAGACCTGTGGTCTCAATATCTACATAAGCAACCGATCTGGAAAACTGGCGGTATGCCCTCCAGTGTTCAGAACTCGGAAGGCACCTGGCAAAGAACTCAAAATCCCGGGCATCGAGATGTTCCAGCGAGATATCGATACCTGCCAGTATAGACTCCCTCTTTGCAGTTGATATGGGTATCGTATCCTGCTGTCCTATGAACTCATCCCATGTCCTGATACCGGATGACCATATCCTTTGCTCCACCGTTTTTCCAACACCGGGAATATGGATGTATGTGCTTGTAAGCATATTTTCTCTCTTTTTTCTGGTTGATGAACGACGAATTGCAACGAATTACAACTACTGGTTCTGTCCTCTGATGTGCAGAACCAGATCCCTGACAGCCTCAGCAACAGCGAATTCCGATGCCCCCCAGTGGACAACCGCACCGTCGATACCGTTTAATGTAACAGGTCCGGACTTATCCGAGCAGCAGCATCGTGTGACAAAAGGTCTGGTGGGCTTGAAGATATCGGACTTTAGAGGACAGATATTCACAAGAGAGTATTCAAGTTCCGGAAATCTTTTTTCGAAGATCGTTTTTGATATCTCACATCCCACAAGCAGTGACCCGTTTTCAGTGATAATATCGCTGTCCAGGTATTTACCTTTTAGTTCGGATGTGGAACAGGGGAATACCGTATTCTTGCCCTCGAATTGCCTAAGGTCAGTTACATTCTCACTGAAGCGTACAGCAAAATCTCCGAATATCCCACTTGCTTCCAGCCTCCTGACAACCTGTGTAAGCCAGGAGGGAAATGGAGGTGCAACATCAACTATCTCGATCTCAAGGATGCTGGATGTGTCCGGCTTGTGCACGAATGTCAGGTGTTTGTCCACCCCTGTGAATATTACCGTGTTCACGTCCCCGGAGCAGAGCTTACCCGCTGTTTCGATCAACAGGGTGCGGTCTTTTATATTAAGGTCCGTTCCATATTTTATTACCTGACTTCCGGATGCGATAAGCTCAAGAGACTCAACGGTCTGCAAAAGCCCCTCTCCGCTTTTCGTTACATGGTAGAGCGAATATTCCGTGGTGCAGCTGTTATTCTCCTGCTCGACCAGCATATATTTGGTTAAGAAATAGATGGTGTTGTCCTGTGCCTCATCCGGATGGATGGTGGTCACACCAACGTACTTGTACTCATCAGGAAATATCATGGTCATATGCTTTTTATGGGTGTTTGCTGTGATACTTACTGTTCTTGCCTGGCTTTCCTGTGTGCTACAAGACCGCCAGCCGTGAGTATATCGAATAGGAAATCCGGTAATTTGTTGCCTTTAAAGGTTGTATCATTTACTTTAACGATCCCTTGAAGCAGGTCGATCTCCACGGTATCCCCTTCGCTGCATGTAACATCAGCCTCCATGAGCGGAAGACCCACATTGATCGCATTCCGGAAAAATATCCGCCCGAATGATCCTGCCACAACACAGGCAACACCTGCGTATTTCAATGCAAGGGGAGCCTGTTCTCTTGATGAACCGCATCCGAAATTGTTCCCTGCAACTATAATGTCACCTTTCTGTACCTTTTTCGGGAATTCCGGGTCAATGCCCTCCATGGCATGGTCTGCGAACTCCTGCATATCAGTTGTCCTGAGATACTTGCCCGGGATTATGACATCTGTGTCGACATCGTCTCCGAAAATCCATGCTTTTCCTCTGATTACACTGTTCATTATGGTCACTTGAAGGATACGTTTTACTCGATGTTATTTGTATGTGGCGGAAAAGATATGGTCCTTAATATGAGCCTATCAAATTAGCCCTTTTTTCCTCCATTCTAATTTAATGATCTCTATTCTGAGGCCATCAAATTAGATTTTTGACTTAAAAACCTATTCTATTTTTCAGTAACCTCGTTACGTTTTTTTTTGGGGGGGGGCGGTAG
>JAFGQV010000080.1 GCA_016935475.1 Methanosarcinaceae archaeon | reverse complement strand
CTACCGCCCCCCCCCAAAAAAAAACGTAACGAGGTTACTGAAAAATAGAATAGGTTTTTAAGTCAAAAATCTAATTTGATGGCCTCTTCATTGTCTGGGTTTTTTCAGGCGTTTTTCCATTATACCTGGCCAGACAGATGCTGACACGATCATACTCAGGATAAACACGAAGATCACACCTGCCACGATATCAACCGTACTGTAAAGCGGAGTTGTCCGGCTGCTGTTCTTCAACACTGCCAGCATCGCAAACACACCTGCAAGCACGACGGACGATGCAGTGCTTGCGATCAGGCTGTATTTTCCGGTTTCATCTGCCATAACTGTATCTTGCATCACATCACCCATTCAATTATTTTATCCTGCTTCTTTTCATAAGCAGTGAGTTTGCGGTTACCGAGACCGAGCTCATTGCCATGAATGCGGCTGCAAGTGCCGGGCTTATCACTATCTTGTGTACGAATGGATATAGTATCCCCGCGGCGATAGGAATTCCGATGCTATTGTAGCCGAACGCCCAGAACAGGTTCTGTTTGATCTTGCGCATGGTAAGTTTGCTTAAGCGTATGGATGCAACCACGTCAAGAAGGTCGTTCCTGATAAGGACGATCTTGGCGGATTCCATTGCAACATCGGTTCCGGCACCCATCGCGATCCCGATATCGGACTGCGTCAGTGCAGGCGCATCATTGATACCGTCGCCCACCATTGCCACGATCTTACCGCCGTCCTGCAGTTTTTTGATCTCAGCAGCCTTGTCCTCAGGCAGGACCTCGGACAGTACATGATCGATCCCGACCTGTTTTGCAATCGCCGACGCCGTTCTTGCATTGTCGCCCGTTATCATGGCAACTTCGATTCCCATCATGTGCAGTTTCTCAACCGCTTCGGCGGAGTTTTCCTTTAGTGTATCTGCAACTGCCACAATACCAGCGGTCCGGTCATCCACAGCAATGATCATGGCTGTCTTGCCTTCCTGCTCCAGTTTTTCCATATCTTCATTCAGGTCCGAGACATCGATACCGTTGTCTTCCATGAGCCTGCGTGTACCAAAGAGTATCCTTCTTCCCTCGAATTCGGCTTCAACCCCATGACCCGGGATCGTCCTGAAGGAACTGGCGTCACCAATATCGATACTACGTGATCCTGCACCGTTCACAACGGCTTCAGCAAGCGGATGTTCGGAACCCTTCTCTGCAATCGCAGCCAGACGCAGAACTTCATCTTCCGGATAGTGTCCTGTGCTGATAACATCTGTTAGTTGCGGTTCGCCTCTGGTCAGCGTGCCGGTCTTATCAAACACAATGGTGTCGAGCTTCTGGGTTCTCTCCAGTGCTTCGCCACCTTTTATCAGGATCCCGTTCTCGGCACCCTTGCCAGTGCCCACCATGATGGCGGCAGGTGTTGCAAGACCCACAGCGCACGGGCAGGAAATGACAAGCACGGTAATGGAGATGAGCAATGAGAACAGGAACGGGTTTGCAATACCGGATGACCCTGCGACCCCGAAAATCTCATATCCCACAAAGAACCAGAAGAAGAACGTAAGAAGTGATACTATGTGCACCACAAGGATGAAATGACCTGCCACCACATCCGCGATCCTCTGTATCGGTGCCTTCGACGTCTGGGCGTTCTCTACAAGTTCGATGATCTGGGCAAGGGCGGTATCTGCCCCAACCTTTGTTGCACTGAACCTGAAAGAACCGGCTTTATTGATCGTGGCACCGATCACGGTATCGCCGGGTTTCTTTTCTACGGGTATGCTCTCACCGGTTATCATCGATTCATCAACAGCCGATGAACCCTCGATGACCACACCGTCAACAGGCAGTTTTTCACCAGGGCGCACAACCACGGTATCATCAACTGCCACATCTTCCACAGGGATCTCCTTTTCCACGCCGTCAACTACGATGCGTGCGGTCTTTGCAGCAAGTCCCATGAGCTTCCTGATGGATTCGGACGTTTTTCCTTTCGTCCGTGCTTCAAGATACCTCCCGAGTATGATGAATGTGATCAGCATCACTGCGGTGTCATAGTACGTATGTTCGTAACCTGGTCCGAGATTCAGGAATGTCGCAGCAACACTGATGGTATATGCGGCACCGGTTCCCGTGGCGATCAGCAGGTTCATGTCAGTAACGCCTTTCTTTAACCCCCTGTATGTTCCGGTAAAGAACTGCCTTCCGGGTAGCAGCAGCACGATGGTCGTCAGGATGAACAGTGTTCTCCCATCCGCCAGTAGAGGGGGAACAAACCAGAGCAGATCCGGGAAGCCACTGCTCATTCCTCCAAGGGTAATGGGAATTCCCAGTGATGCTGCTATGATGAGGTTATTGCGCTGGTTCCTGATCTCATCTTCCCGGGCCTTTAGCTCCCGGTCTTCGGACCCTTTCCTGTCGGTTCTTACGGATGCGGTATATCCGATACCCTCAATAGCGGATCTCATTTGTGTTATGGATACCCGTGATGAATTGTACGTTACATGTGCCTTTGAAAGCGGGAAATTGACAGATACAGATTCCACTCCATCGAGTTTTTTGAGCACTTTCTCGATGTTCATGGCGCATGATTCACATGTCATGCCACCTATCTCGAAGGTGATCTCTTCCTTCACGACCCCGTATCCGATCGATACAATTGCATTTTCAAGTTGTGCCGGGGTGACCAGCGACGGGTCGTATGTCACTGACGCCTTTTCTAAAGGCAGGTTGACTGTTGCGGATACCACACCGTTTTGTTTTTTGAGGATCCTTTCGACATTCTGGGCACAGGCTGCACATGTCATTCCAGATATTTTGAGTGTGATATCAACCTTTTTTGAAGCAGCTTGCCCGGCAGTTTCTTCTTTCTCATCAATGATTGCAGGAATGATCTGGCACGACTCACCAGACTGCATTTCTGGTTGGGTAGCCTCTGGTTGAATAGCTGTCGCTTCCTCTACCTCAGCCACATCATAACCTGTATCAACCACAGCGCGCTTTATTTCGTCAAGGTCGGTGACCCCGGAATCAAAGCTGACTGTTGCGGTGTTGTTCTCAAGGCTTACCTCGACCGATCTAACACCTTTTACTTCTGAGATGGCATCGCCCACTCGTTTTTGGCAATGCGCACATGTCATCCCCCTGACATTTACGATGGCTTTCATACGGATGGCATCCGTTTTGCGGGTTTGTGCTCTGGTTGTAAGTGATCCGTTCCGGGCTATGCTATGTAGCCTGCATTTTTAACAGCCGCTTTTATTGCGTCAATTTTTGTTCTTTCAGGGTCATATGTCACAGTTGCCTGCTTATCTGCAAGAACCACCTTTACGTCTGATACGCCATCAACAGCGGAAATTGCCCTGGCAACAGTTGCCTCACAATGTTCGCACGCCATTCCTTCGATCTTTATTTTCGTTTGCACGATAACACCCTTTTCCCATATGGTTTGCATGGAAGTATATGATGCGTAGATGTATAAATTACCCACCCCAAATTATTGCAATTGTGTTGAGGGTGTGTTCTTGTTGATCATTGGATTTTAATGCAATCCTCTAACCCGATGAGAACTTTCCTACAGAATCCTTATAAGATGGTTCCTGTAGATCATCCACAGCCCCACTGCGATCAGCACCGCACCTGCTGCTTTTTTAATGGTGGCATCATATTTTGCGATGCGACCCAGTTTTGCGGATGAGGCACTGGCAGAATAAGCGATCAACAGCATGGGGACTGCAAAACCGAGAGAATAGATGAAAAGCAGTACCGCGCCGTAGGTAATGTCTGCTTCAACCGCCACCCTTGTGAGGATCACGGCAAGTATGGGTCCGACACATGGTATCCACACAACACCAAGGGACATGCCCAGCAGCAGACCGCCAAACAATCCCTTTTCACTCCTGCGCACAGGTAACAGGTTTCCAAAGGCATTGAACACGTTGAGTTCGAAGAGCATTGTCAGACCGAGGAAGATAATGACCAGCTCGGCAAGGATGTTGAGATACCATAGATAATCCCGCAACACCGAACCAAAAGCCGATGTCACAATGCCCATGATGGTAAAGGATATGGAAAGCCCAAGGACAATAGCTATGGGTCGAAGCTTCCCTTTTTCGGTGGAATATGCAACGATCGCAGGTAACAGTGGGAGGATGCATGGAGAGAACACACTAACAATGCCGGCTAAAAAGGCTGCAACTGGAGTTGCTGTTCCGTCAACCATTATGGCACCCCTGTCCTTCACCACTGTTTACGCGTTTGTTATTCTTGGCTGTGCAGAAGCACCCTCACTGGACTCTCTTCCTAAAACACCACAGTATCTTACCTGAGTTGCAGGGCATGATCCATTGTTTCTGCAAGTTGCTCTTTTTCGGTAAACCCGATGAACCTGGCATCAAAACGTTCAGTGGTCGTAGTGCCGTCCTGTTTCATGTAGATGTACTCTCCGTCCTGAACATTGACGATCACACAGGAATCCGGTATTGAGTATATATTGAACCAGCCTGCAAGTTCAGGAGACGCATCTGCATCAATCTGCATGACTATGACCCTGCCGCTATATTCTTCTGCCAGTAGCTCATTAATAAAGTCCTGATTTTTGCAGGGTGGGCACCACTCTGCACCTATCTTGAGCAACACAGGTCCCTTTTCGAGCGCCTCGTTTATCTGCTGCATGTCAGTAACAGGCACGACATTTTTGACGTCTGTTTCACTGCTGCTGCCAATACAGCCACTTATGAAAAGCGCAGTGGCAAGTAACATTGAAAGCAGTATTGCTTTTTTCATAAAAACACCAGTTAACCAGTTCTCTCTTTAGTTTAAATATCCTTTTGTTGTGTGACCCTGTATAAATCTTTAAGTAAACAAACTCGCACTTTGATATAACCATTTTAAAGTATTGTATCATCGTTTTATATCATAATTTTGTATCAAGGTTCAGATTCTATTTTCCCTGACCTTATGCGGTTATACTTCAAGTATAAATGGCATCCTGAGCGATATTTCCTGCTGTCATAGCTGTGGCAGGCACTGCCTCATTTGATTCCCATTTTTTTAAGGGCTGCCATGCTCTTCTCAACATGTTCCGGATTCCTGTTTTCCAGCACTTTTATCCCTTTGCTTTTTTTCAGGACACCACGCAGGCTGTCAAAATCGATATTCCCGCCCCCTATCCACAGGTGTTCGTCCTTTTCACCATGATTGTCATGCAAATGGAAATGTGCTATGTCGTATTTGAGGAACTCATTGAGGGTACCCGTGGTATTGGCATGCCCTGTATCCAGTACAAGACCGGTTCCGTCAAGATCAATATCAGGTTCCCTGAAAAGGAAGCATTCCCAGTTTGGCATGTTCTCGATACATATCCGGACCCCGGTATTCCGGGATATGTCTGCAAACTCACCGATGGAACTCGTAAAAGCCGCCCTTGCAGCCGGGATGTCGTATGAATAAGAAAAGTATCCCGGGTGAACCACCAGCATGGTGGCACCGATCTGGCAGCAGATATCCACGGACTGTCGTACCAGTTCAAGGCTCGCCTGCCGTATGGGTTCCCGGATGCTGCCGATGTTCAGGTCCGTGTTGGGAGCATGGACCGAATATTTCAGGTCATAGGAAAGAGGTATCTCAGGGTTCCGGAAAAGGTCATGCAGACCCTCTGAATAGATCTCGGCGCAGCCTGCTATCCTTTCAAGATTTTCAAGCGCATCAGGCAGCGAAAGGTCGTGGAATGCATTGGAAGATATGCCGATCATATAGTTGGATCCTTTAAGTTAGATATGACATTTTTATATGCCGAATATATATAAAAATATTGGAACCTTTATTTTAATGTTAGAGGTCAATTAAAACACTGTAAAAGCCGTGCCGCATGATTACGACACGGTAATACAATGAGGAAAATCAAGGATAATGTCGAATACGTAACGGTATTATATATAATATCTTTTTTCGGTAATAATTGTAATTCAAATGGGTAAGATTGAAAGTGAAAAAGTTACCGTGATCCACAGGCACAATTTTGCATTGGTTTAGTTTACCGGACAACCACAATACAGTACATATCCGATTCAACCACAGGCGGTGTATCCACTGTACCGCTTGCAATGCGTTCGTTTGGGTATCCCAGATTTTCGCATACACATATCCGTGCATTGACCTGCATCTTGAACAGAACCGCCGCCACTTCCGCCACCCCGAATGATGCATCCGGAAGCAGGAATATGTTTTTCCCGAGTTCAAGTTCCTGAACAAGGGTGTCTTTCGCAAGCGAAGCACCCCGACCATGTGCGGTGATCGCGGCAATATCTGTCAGGTTCACACCAAGGCGTGAGCATGCCACCTGAAGTGATGATATCCCGGGTATTATCCTGTCACCCTCGCCGGCAAATTTCCCGAGTCCCGAGAACATCGGGTCCCCTGTGGAAAGCACGACCGCATCTTCAGGCAAGAGGTGCAGTTCCCTGTAATTCTTAATCTCCCGTGTTTCGCAGTTGATATGATCCGAAGCAAGTTCAAGTGCACGTTTCGAGCTGTAAATAACAGGTGCGTTCTTGATCGCTTCCATCGCTTCCTGTGTGAGCATACCCGGACCGACCCCGACACCTACGATTATCATTTATCCTCCTCGCTTTTCATTGCTTCACTGTCCATTGCCTCACTATCCATCAGCACTAATCCATCCCTGTTCACGATCACTATCCGCGCTCCTCCGGACTTTGCGATGACCTGTTCAAACGCATAAATGAGGCGTTCATTCTCGGGTTCTTTCGCTATCATCTCGACAACCGTGACAAATCCACTGTCGGTTAATATTTCAGGGTCGCCCCATTTCAGCACAAGTCCTGGCAAACCACAGATAACAAGTTCTCCTGGAGCAGCTTCGACCCCTTCCGAGATGCGGCTTCCGATCATCACCACGGTGTGGTCCGGGAAAAGCATTGTCGAATAGCGCATCCCCAGACGTCCGGTTGTGAGGACGACCTTTGGCGCATCTTTTATAAGGTCTTCTTTCATCTCGCCGAGATGGTCGTTCCACGGCTCCACAAAACCCGTGGTCCCGAGTATGGAGATGCCACCAATCACCCCAACCTCTCCGTTGAGCGTTTTTTCTGCAATCTCTGAGCCTCTGGGCACTGAGATTGTTACCTCTGCACCTTTCAATCCAGTTTCATTGATCGCCTCAGAAACCGCATCTTTTATCTGCTTCATAGGAGCCGGATTGATAGCAGGACTGCCTTTTTTGACAGGGAATCCATCTCTTGTTACGATACCGATCCCCTTTCCACCGACGATTTTGATTTCATCTGCTTCCTTAGCGGATGCTTCAAATTCAAGCCCTCGTGTGATATCAGATTCGTGGTCGTTCGCGATCTTTATCACCACGGCGTGTCCGGTGCGAGTACTGGCAACATCAAGTTGTGCACGAATTCCAGAGGGGGTCGGTACCGAGACCTGCCGGATGTTGTCATATTTCAGTGATATGACCGCAGCCTTTGCAGCAGCCGATGCAGTTGTACCTGTCGTGTAACCGCGCTTTAGTACGGAACCGTCACTGAGGACTACCATCATCCCGCTTGCGATCCCCTCTTCAAGTTCATGTCGAGGTATTTTCGTGCGTGCAATCCATTCATCAGGTATCTTGAAATTATTGACAGGGTCAATCATTGGTGGTTATTTGGGGTTTTTGATTATAAAAGCAGCGGAATAGAGAGGTGGATTGATGGTGGTGGGTGAAAGGAGCATGCTGCATGATTATATCAGCACTAGAATTTGTCCATCAATTTTTTAACTAGAACTTCTGCTTCTTGATGTCCTATTCTCCAACCTTCATTAAGAGCGTGTAATCCAGCATCTACTTTCTCTCTAAAACATAGTTCAGCCATAATATCATTCACTTAAACGGTATTTGGCATACTATGTATCATCTGTATTGCTGCATCTTTCCCAAGTAATTCCTTAGCGCATAGAAAATAGCCAATGTTCTATTTGCACCGACATCCCAACACAAATTATACCAGTTTCTGGTGTCCTCTTTAAGCGATTCTATATTCTCTATTCCTAAATAGGTGTATAGTTTAATTTGTTCTTCACTTGTTAGATTCATTGTAATGGCCAAACATTTGCGGAAATTAAACTTTTGATATCCATCAGATAAAAGTTCAGGTAAGAGTCTACTAAGCAGCAATTTGATTTTTGATGGTCTTGTTTTAACATTTAAATCATTCAAATTTTTAATTTCTTCACGGATTTCTTCAATCATTTTTTTGAGTTTGTCTGGCACATCGGTGTAATCGAGATTTAATAAATCCAATGCTGCTTTCATTGAATTATCTCGCTCCCACCAGCTAAGATCATCCCAGAACTTTTTCAAGTCCCGAACCTCAGCTTCAATCTTTTCAAGATTGAATATTAAAAAAGTGTTCCCATTGATCAAATTTACTCTCCGACATTGGATTAAAAATAATTACGTTTTACATTCAAAAGAAACGATTTAACTTAATATATAATTTTCGTTTCAACGACGACCAAAAACCCAACTAACTAATCCAGAAGCCAATATTCATGAGTTTCCTTAGCGGTACGTAAGTACAGCTAGATGAGTATTATTTTTGCAGTCGTTCTACAACAAACTTATAAAGGACAAATTTCATGTATAACAATCACGTTTAGCTAACTCAAATTTACTTGATTTAGGTTCAAAAATGCAAGATATTACATATGTGAGCGGCGGACCGACAAAACCGGAAATAATTGCAGTATCTCTATCCAAACTTGATTTAGCCGATGGAAATACCTTCGTGGACATCGGTTGTGGCACAGGTGCCGTGTCCATAGCGGCAGCAGGGATTAGGCGGAACTTAAGGATATATGCCATCGATGCCCGGGCTGAAGCGATCGACACCGCTGCACAGAATTTCGAGAAATTCGGGATACCTGATATTACGCTCATACACGGCGAGGCATCGGAGATACTGGACAGAAGGCAGGACATCGGGGTGATCGACCGTGCATTTGTTGGCGGGACAAAGAACATCCACCGGGTTCTTGAGATACTGGTGGAAAAGAAGGTTCAGCACATTGTTGTAAATGCCGTGAGGATCGAGACCGTTGTCAGGACAATAACGGCAATGCAGGAACTGGGAATATTCGATGAGGTGGTGCATATAGCAGTATCACGCAGCACACCCATTGCGGGGGAGACGATGTTCAAACCAGATAATCCGGTGTATATCATTTCCGGAAGGTCAGAACCACAGGTTAGCCCTCAGGTTAGTACGGAAAAATGAAAGGTGATATAAATGCTGGTAGGAGTAGGACTCGGACCCGGTGACCCCGGACTTATCACGCTAAAAGCAATTGATACTCTCAAAAAGAGCGATAAGGTATACGTGCCGGGTCGGCTTGCGGCTGATCTGGTGGCACCCTATGCGGATTGCGAGATACTTGATTTCCCGATGACAAAAGATGACGAGGTACTTAACGAGGTCTGGAACAGGAACGCTGACATCGTGGCTGAGGATGCAAAGGACGGTACCGTCTCCTTTGGATTGATCGGCGACCCGAACTTTTTCTCAACATTCTCGCATCTTCGCCGCGTGGTTCATGAACGCTACCCTAATATCGAGATCACAACTATTCCGGGTATAAGTTCCATAACGTCCTTTGCCTCCCGGACCGGTACAGCTATCGAATCATCCTTCGAGGTCAGGGACCCGACGCCTGTCACCTCAAGGATAATCCTGAAAGCGCGCCATCCCAGGGACATCGTTGATTCGCTGGAAAGTGAAGGGTTCACGGAATTTGTTTTTGCTGAGAGGCTTTTTTCGGACGATGAGACGATCATCACAGATAAGGAGAAAATACCCGAAAAGGGAAATTATTTCAGCATAATCTACGCCAGGAAAGGATAATAATACGCAGGAGCAGCTAAATGGATAACAAGGTATATTTCGTGGGGGCGGGTCCCGGCAACCCGAAACTGATCACGGTGATGGGACGCGAACTTTTGGAAAGTGCAGACCTTGTGGTCTATGCCGGCTCCCTTGTAAACCCTGAGGTGCTGGATTATTCGAATGGTGAAAAGATCGACAGTTACGGGCTGACACTTGATAAGATCACATCGATCATGGCGGAGAACGTCAAAGCCGGTAAGAAGGTCGTCCGCCTGCACAGCGGTGACCCTTCGTTATATGGTGCAATCGTGGAGCAGATTGATGAACTGGAAAAACATGGCATAGGGGTTGAACTCGTACCCGGCGTCTCATCCATATTTGCATCCGCTGCCGCACTCAAGACCCAGCTTACCCTAAATGGCATCTCGGATACGTTGATCATCACACGTCCCGCTGGCGAGACACTTGAGAACGATCTGATAAAGGAACTCTCAAAACACAACGCCACCATGGCGGTATTCCTCGGGACGCAAAAGATCGAAGATATCATGAACAGGATAGAGTATTCGCCCGATACTCCGGTGGCTGTTGTTTTCCATGCCTCATGGGACGACCAGCAGATAATACGCGGCAATGTGTCCGATATTGCACAGAAGGTCAAGGATGCAGGCATCAAACGCTCGGCAATGATCATCATTGGCGGCGTGGTTGACCCTAAAAACTACAGGAGGTCGCACCTATACGGAGTGGCACAAGAACCGCTGTGATCACCTTTGAACGGAATAAGGGCACTGCTAAACGTATAGCAGAGCATCTCGATGCAGACATACTTCTCTATGACAAAGATGTCTTCAGGCAGGCGTTTGAGGAATACGACTCAATTGTACCGCTTTTTGCAACGGGTATCGTTGTGCGCGAGATCGCACCTCTGCTTGTGGACAAGTGGTCTGATCCCGCAGTGGTTGTCGTGGATTCGAACCTGACCTTTGCCATACCGCTTACAGGCGGTCACCACGGTGCGAACGAACTTGCCCGCAGGCTGTCGGAACTCGGGGCGGTGCCTGTTATCACCACCGCAACAGAGGTACATGACCGTCCATCGGTTGAAGGGATCGCATCTGCCATGCAGTGTGAGATCGTAAACAGAGAATCCACAAAATCCGTAAACTGTGCCCTGCTCGAGGAGGACGTCGAGGTGCTTGAGATACGGGGACCGAAAGTGATAGTAGTTGACGATGATGTTTCTGTGTTAAAGAAACAGAATAAATGACACAGAATAGCAGGACGAAATAACAGGAAAAAAAGCAATTTGCAGATCGACCAATGATAATCGGAATAGGTACCAGAAAAGGAATAACCTCTAAGGAAGTTATTGCTGCAATAAAAGAAGCACTGTATGATGCCGGTTTGGACCTTGAAAATGTGTGCTCCCTTGCATCTGCCAAAATGAAGGAAAACGAAACAGGTCTCATCGAAGCTGCAAAATTGCTTGGTATTGGTATTAGTTTCGTGCCTCATGATGTGCTTAACGGATACGATGCCCCCTCACTCTCGGAAGCGAGCCGTTTTGGACTGACCGGGGTGGCAGAACCGGCTGCGTTAGCCCTATCGGAAAATAAGGAATTATTGCTCAGGAAGAAAGTTTATGGTAACGTCACAATCGCAATCGCAAAATGAAAATTTAAACTTAAACTCAAATTTAAAATCAGCAGAAAAAGGAAAGCTGTATATTGTAGGCATAGGTCCGGGTTCGGTTGAGCACCTTACAGTCCGTGCGCGGGATGTTCTTCTCGCTTCGGATTACGTCATCGGGAATGGTACATATCTTGACCAGATAGAAACCCTGCTTACGGGTCAGGAGGTTATCCGCAGTTCCATGGGCAGGGAAGTGGACCGTGCACGCCGGGCAGTTGAACTTGCAGGACATTCCAGGGTTTCTATCATAAGCGGAGGGGATGCCAATATCTATGGTATGGCAGGGCTGGTTATGGAAATTGCAGAAAATACCGGGTTAAAGGTTGATATTGAAGTTGTTCCCGGAGTAACTGCCATATCAGCGGCAGCAAGCATACTTGGCGCTCCCATTGTAACCGATTTTGCGGTCATCAGCTTAAGTGACCTGCTCACACCCTGGGAAGTTATTGAAAAACGGTTGCTTGCAGCATCAGATGCAGATTTTGTGGTTGCACTGTACAACCCGAAAAGCAGGCAGCGCAATTCGAACTTTGCAAAGGCGATCGGTATTCTCAGGGAACATAAGAACGGTTCTGTGCCTGTGGGGCTTGTCAAGAACGCACTCAGGGGAAGTGGGGAAGACGTGATCGTAACAACCCTCGGGGAAGTCCTGGAATATGACGACTGGGTGGATATGCGAACAACCGTCCTTATCGGGAACAACGAATCCCGTATATGGGACGCGGATGACATCAAGCGGATAATCACACCAAGGGGGTATCAGCGAAAATATGACTACTGATAACACTTCCGACAAAGAGGACGTCTCTGGCAGCGATCTGGAAGAGCTTGTGAACCTGACGATTGATGTTGACCCCGAACTTGTTGAACTTTGCAAAGACCTTGGTTCGCAAACGGACGAGGCAAAGACAATATACATGACAAGCCGCAATATCGCACGCAAGGTGGTGGGTGATAAGACCCCTGAGGACCGTGTGCGCCAGCGTTGTATGGTCGCAACCGGGGATCCGGCGGTAGCAGATATCATGCGGTTTAACAATGACTCTATCGAGGCGGGAGTGCAAGCGATCAAGAACGGGGCACCGATCTATGTCGATATCAACATGGTAAAGGTCGGGATCACGAAAAAAGGACACAACTGCAAGGTAAACTGCGTGCTCGATGAAGACCCTGGGGCACAACTGGCGCATAAGTACGGTATCACCAGAACATCTGCGGGATATCTGGCATGCAGGGACAAACTTGAAGGTGCGATCATCGTGATCGGTAATGCGCCCTCAGCCGCACTTATGGTGTGCAGGTTGATCGAGCACGGTGTGCGTCCCGCATTGGTTATCGGGACTCCGGTCGGTTTTGTGAATGCCGCCGAGTCAAAGGAAGTTATCAGGAAAATGGATATACCATCAATAACGTGTGTGGGTACGCGCGGCGGAACACCGATCGCAGTTGCATGTGTCAATGAACTGGTTGCGATTGCTGGGGATAACTAAATATCCCTAGTTTAATTTTTAAGTTTTAGAATCGGAATGTTGCGGCTTCAAAACAAAAATCTATCTTCTCACCGTTTTCTATATTCCCTGCACTTCTCCACAAAACTCGCCACCGGAAACGTTGCCGGATGTGCGTGCATATAAGATGCAAGGGCATTGTACTCGGTTATTCCGTCTTTTCCGTTCTCGATTCCCTTGCCGCGTATCATCTCGTATGCGAACCTTGAGTCACGGGTGCATTCAGTAACCGAATAATGGAACTCATGACCCAGTATCGTTCCTTTAGTAAATGCACCATTTGCACTGGCTTTGGTGTGTCCAAGAGCCTGAAGTCGTTTTGTCTGCCGGGTTTCGGCAGGGAATATGTCAGCCATCCGGTAGGTTTTTTCTTCTGTCTCGTATGAACTGCAAAGGTACTGGAGACCGCCGCATTCCCCGTAGATGGGTATGCCGTCAGCAGCAAGTGATCTGAGTACGCGTGTGGTTCTTGATCTTTCCAGTTCGGCTGCAAAGAGTTCAGGGTAACCGCCGCCGAAATAGAAACCATCGACATCCGGCATCTCTCCTTTTACCGGGCTGAAGAACTCGATCTCAGCACCGCATTGCCTGAGTGCATCGAACATGTCCTGATAATAGAAACAGAAGGCGCTGTCCAGTGCCACTCCTATGGTCACATCCGGTACTTCCCTGTGATCGGGTTCATCTGGTGGTTCCGGTGTGGAGCAGTTACTTGCAATGGATATTATGGCATCAAGATCGACGTTTGATTCGATAAAATCTGCAATTTCGGTAGTGTCATACTGCTGCTCTGATGCCATATAGAGTCCAAGATGCCTTGAAGGGACTGATATGTCGCTGTTGCTGGGTAGTGTTCCCACGATCGGGATGTCGGTAAGTGCGTCTTTTATCAACTGCGCGTGGCGCTCGCTTCCAACCTGGTTCAAGATGACGCCTGCGACATTGACATCCCTGTCAAATTCCGAATAACCCTTGACGAGCGCGGCGGTACTTCGTGACATCCCGTGAACGTTTACGACAAGTATCACGGGTATGCCCAGCATCTTGGCAAGATGTGCGGAACTTGACACCTCCGTAGAGTCAACCCCATCGAACAGCCCCATCACACCTTCAATGACAGAGATATCCGCATCTCTGGACCCGTGTGATAGTGTCCTGAGAATATCGCCCTGTTCCATCATGTAGGTATCAAGGTTCCGGGAAGGTCTTTTACAGATGGCGGTGTGATGGGTCGGGTCAATATAATCGGGTCCGACCTTGTAGGGCTGGACCTTCATGTTCCTTTTTGTAAGGGCTGCCATGACCCCCATTGAGACAGTGGTCTTACCGACACCACTATGAGTTCCTGCAATAAGGACGGCTTTTGTCATTGCCCTTAATTTGGTCGATTTTATATATATAGCATCTGTTGAATTTTGGGGTTCATACGGGCAGTGGTAATATCTGGAAAAAAGGATTCAGGATAATTACTCACTCTTCGCATGTTACCCATACAGATTATGGTTGTAAGCCTGAACGGTGCCTATTTATAAGTTATTATCCTTTCCACGCTAAAAACACATCATCTTCATTCCGGAGGTATCAAATAAACATGCATATTATGGAAGGATTTCTACCACCTATGTGGGCAGGGTTCTGGTTTTTAATGTCCATGCCCGTTGTTGCTTATGGGTTAGTCCAGTTAAGTAAACTGGTAAAAGAAAAACCGGAAATAAAATCACTGCTTGCGGTTGCCGGTGCATTCGCATTCGTGCTATCTGCCCTGAAACTGCCTTCGCCTGTTACAGGCAGTTGTTCACACCCGACCGGAACGGGATTAGGTGCCATCTGTTTCGGTCCTGCCATTACATCGGTACTTGCCACCATTGTACTGCTCTACCAGGCACTGTTCCTTGCACACGGCGGACTGACCACGCTTGGTGCTAACATTTTCTCCATGGGTATCGCAGGTCCTGTGGTAGCATATGTTGTTTTTAAAGCATGCCAGAAAGCCAATATCGGTCTCATGCCTGCCGTATTCCTGGCTGCAGCACTGGGAGACTGGGCGACCTATGTGACCACGTCAGTTCAACTGGCAGTGGCTTTCCCGGCAGCAGTTGGAGGCACAGTCGCATCGTTCAAAATATTTGCCACGATCTTTGCAGTCACACAGGTGCCCCTTGCAATCGCTGAAGGTATCGTTACCGCGCTGATCGTGAAGTATATCACCCAGGTGAGGGTAGATGTTCTGGAACAATTGAAGGTCATTGTATCATCAAAGGCGGTGTCCGGTTCATGAACTGGAAACTGACTCTGATACTGCTGACCCTGTTAGCGCTATTGTCCCAACCAGTATGCCTCGCTGAGGAAGAAGTAGAAGAAGAGGAAGCATGGGGTGGAGCCGATGGGCTCGCAGCAGATAAAATAACTGAGATAGCGCCGGATTATGAACCATGGTTCAGTCCTATCTGGGAACCGCCAAGTGGTGAGATAGAAAGTCTTCTGTTCTCGACACAGGCCGCCATCGGGGCTCTTATCATAGGTTATTTCTTCGGTTACAACAAGGCAAAAAAACAGGAGCAAAAAAAGTAATTTATGCAGTTTTTGGAACAATTCACCCTGACGAACAAACTTAACGGAGTATCAGGAAAGCTGAAAACCCTTTTTGCGGTTCTAACCCTTCTCGTGTGCTCCTTTTCCACGGCTTACATAGTTCCACTGCTCGTATTCTGCATCATGTTTGCAGTAACCGTTGTAGTGGCTGGGATACCACTCAGGTTTTACGCCAAATTGGTACTTGCACCCGCAGGCTTTGGTCTGGTTACCTTTGTGCTGATGATGTTCTTTTTTGGAAAAGAGCCGTTCTTTTCCGTACATGCGGGTAATCTGACACTCACAGCCACAAAGGACGGTTTTGATATGGCACTTATTTCCGTGGGGCGGATGCTCGGAAGTGTTTCATGCCTTCTTTTTCTGGCTCTTACTACTCCAATGGCCGACATATTTGCTCTTTTGAAAAAATTGAAATTGCCCGATGTATTTATAGACCTCTCAATGCTCATTTACAGGTATATCTTTATAATGGTGCAGGAGGCACTGCGCATGGAATACGCACAGAAGATGCGGCTCGGTTACTCGGATGTGAAGGGTTCGTTCCGTGCCCTTTCGCTGCTTGCAGGCAATCTTTTTGTCAGAAGCTGGGATAATGCCGATAAGATGCTTACCGCCATGAACTCCCGGGGATATGAAGGCATCATCCACGTGCTTGAAGATGATTCCCCTATACCAAGAATGCATCTGCTGGGTCTGGCAGGTTTCGAACTTGTTCTTGTGTCCCTTAACCTTATTCTGCCCCGGTGAGACCATCATGCATGCGCTTGAGACTGTAGATGTGGATTTCCGCTATCCCAACGGTGCCCATGCACTTCAGGGCGTAAATATAAAAATAAGAACTAGCAGCAAAATAGCAATACTGGGACCCAACGGGGCTGGCAAGTCCACACTTCTGTATCTCTTCAATGCCACCTTAAGACCCACATCCGGAACAGTGCGTCTGAACGGAGCCCCCATGAAGTATGATAGCTCCTCCCTGCGCAGTATACGCCAGAAGGTCGGCGTTGTTTTCCAGAACCCGGATGAGCAGCTCTTTGCGCCGACCGTGAAACAGGATGTGTCTTTTGGTCCCCTGAACCTGAGGCTGTCGGTGGAGGAAGTGGAAAAAAGGGTATCCGAGTCCCTTGATCTGGTGGGGATGTCAGGATTTGAAAATCTACCCCCTCATAACCTGAGCACCGGTGAGAAAAAAAAGGTGGCTATAGCAGGTGTTCTTGCAATGGAACCGGAGATCATGGTATTTGACGAACCATTATCAGGACTTGATCCTAAGGGTCAGGCAGACCTGACCGAATTGCTGGACCAGTTGAATGCCGACGGGAAAACGATCATAGTCACCACCCACAGGATGGATTTTGCTGCAGAATGGGCAGATGAGATATGGATCCTCAAAAATGGGAAGGTGACCAAAAAAGGAGTACCTAACGAGATTTTTTCAGACATGTCCCTGATACATGGGGCAAACCTTCAGGTTCCCATGCCGATCCAGACACATAATGAGCTGTACTTAAGGGGATTTTGTAATAAGCAGGTGCCTCTGTCAGTACTGGAACTTGTTGAATCCGTGATAGAATATTCCGGAGAGAACGATTATACTGGTCACTATGCTCTGGCGAAAGAGGATTTTGCACCGCTTGATGATTGTTTCATTGGATTTGAGAACGGGGTACTTGTGGCGTCCCGTGACGATTTTAAAAACTGTTTTGCAAGGTGCCGGTGCACTGGACAGGTGCATAAGGGAAAAGAGATCCCAATAGACCTGTCCGATGTACCGGAAGGCAAAGTCTGGATCGTCCGTACACCCGGTGCAGCAGATGGCGGCGCAGAAATGATGCCTGCTACTGTAGTGAGGGGTCTTATTGATTCCAGAAAACCCAACCGTATAGGCGCAATGGGAACAGTTGCCAAATCCATCGTGAAAAATACGGGATTGAACTACGACTTTGGGAGTGAGGTCGTGAACTCGGCTGTATCAGCAAGCCGTCGCGGTCTGTCAACCATGATCTTTGCCACTGGCAAAATGGCAGATCTTGCTGCAAAGCGTATCGCTTACCTGAACCAGCGGATGGGTGAAGAGATCAGTTTCCAGATGGTTGACGGCGAATTATAACGTCCATGCGAACGGCAGTATCATATCTTATCGAATTGACTAACACCTGTTAGCTGGAACACCATGTTTTTATAAAGAACCCTCTTAATGAGGGGCGAGGAAATCCTAATGTCAAAAATATCCTGCATCATCCTGCTCATTTTAACCACTGTCCTGATATCAAATGCACAGGCATATCCCATTATTATAACAGACGATTTTGGTTATGAAGTGACGATCGAAAAACTACCTGAGCGCATTGTATCCCTATCGCCCTGTAATACTGAGATACTATTTGCCGTGGGTGCCGGGGATAGGGTGGTTGGCGGGACAACCTATGATGCATATCCGCCCGAGGCTGTCAATTTACCCAAGATAGGCGGATTCTCCACCATCAATATCGAGGCTGTAGTGAACATCACGCCGGATCTTATCCTTGCAGAGGACACAAACGGCGAGGATACAATAAACACATTGAGGAATCTGGGCTTTACAGTGATCACATTTAATCCCGAAACAATGGATGACATTCTTGATAATATCCGGCTTGTGGGAAACATTACAGGAAATGAAGGTGCTGCGGGATCGGTTACGGAAGGCATGACACAGCAGATACAGACAATAACGTCGCAAACTGAGGACATGTCCCCTGACCAGCGGACACGCGTGCTTTACCTGGTCTGGCATGATTCCCTGTATGCAGCAGGCTCTGACACCTACCCAAGTGACCTGATATGGATGGCAGGCGGCAAAAATATTCTTGAGGGAGAGGGCTGGCCGATCATTAGTATTGAGGAGGTCATCAATAAAAACCCGCAGGTAATAATCTGCTCCGGCATGGGTGGTGGCTCATACACCATAATGGAAGCGATCAACAGTAATCCCATACTATCCAAAACAGATGCAGTGAAGAACCAGAAAGTCTACGCAATAGCAGATTCGCAGACCATCGAAGTGGCAGGACCGAGGATCGTGCAGGGACTGGCAGAACTGCACAGTTATATTGGACCTGAGGCAGTAGCAGAGAGCGGATCCCCAAACAACCCTTCTGGTGCCACTTCTACAGGGGATACTGTCAGTACTGTTGATGGTTCGTCTAACACATCACGTGCACCCGGTTTCAGTCTGATGCTTACTGTTAGCATGTTAATTGCGGTTTACCTGAGACGAATGCGATATTAACGATGACCACATAAAACAATCATCAAAATCCCTTTTGAGAGACAAATATCATGGCTAAACTGGGCAGGTCTGTTATATTTTTACTGGCATTAATCCTGATTGCGGTAATCATTACCAATACTGCTATTGGTTCCACGGTAATTTCCCCGCTCATCACCGCAAAGATCCTGCTTGCAAATTTCTTACCGATGGAACACACATGGCTCGACAATTATGAGACCATCATTATTGGTGTCCGTCTTCCAAGAGTACTTCTCGCAGCCTTCGTTGGTGCAGCACTGAGCACAGCCGGATGCGCAATGCAGGGATTGCTGAAGAACCCAATGGCAGACCCTTATATAATCGGGATGTCATCAGGTGCGGCACTGGGCGCATCCATTGGATTTGTGCTGATGCTTCCGGTCCAGCTAATGTCTTTCATGATGGCTGTGCTGGCTATATTCGTGGTGTACAACATATCAAAGGTCGGTGGAAAGGTACCTGTAGACACCCTTCTTCTTTCCGGTATAGCCATTGGTTCATTACTATCTGCCATCACTTCCATGATCATTTTCCTTGCCCAGTCACCACACAAAATAATCTTCTGGATAATGGGCGGGCTATGGAATGCCAGCTGGGAGGAACTGAGGATCACATCTGTTATGATCATTTTAGGGATACTTGTACTGTACCGGTATGCATGGAAACT
>JAFGQV010000007.1 GCA_016935475.1 Methanosarcinaceae archaeon | reverse complement strand
GCTGACATTGCCCGGAAAAAAGGGATAAATACTGTACCAGCCACTGAACCGGGAGGTACACTCACCTTCACACTGACTACCGGATACAGTCCATGCAGGGCAGGCGGAATGTCGGCTGAAGGGAGTTTCGGGACTGCCATCGACCTTGAGCGCCTTGAAGATACCGGGATGCTGTGCGCAGTTGGAGAGGTATTTTATATGGAAGGTGTGGCCTCGGTGCTGAAGAATGAGGACAGGGCTCAGGTGTTTGCATCCGGGACCGTGACCGCCAGAAGTGATACCGAAAAAAGAGCCAGGCGTTTAATGCATGGAGTGGAACTGTCCGTGCGTCGCGCCCTTGGATGCAGGGGATGCGGAGTATGTATAGGACAATGTCCAAACGATGTGATAGAGATCATGGACGGTACGGCTGTCATTGCTGATGGATGTGTTCACTGCGGGAAATGTATTGAGGTCTGTCCTGTGGTGAAGTTTGGTATGCCATCAGAAACTACTTAAAATGGTCGAGTTCATAGGTAAAAATCTTCTTTATGCTTACCTGATTTTCACTGGTAATTGTGTATTTAATTTGTAATATATATATTACAAATTAAATCTATTTGATATTGCAGATGTATATTTTAAGAGAGGTTACTGTTGGTAATCCCAATATGCTGTCAAGAGTACCTCTCTTGACTTAATTTACATCCCATCCCCGATTCTTTGAATATGGGTCGTCTAATAAATCCCCGCTCCCCACTGCCTAACCGATCGGAAGTATCTGAACTTAAAATTGGCTGAACTTTATGCCGGTGGTACGAAGTCAGATACAACTGTCAAGCTAATTTATAGTATTGCGATTAACTATATATCACTTTTGTCAGAAATATATATTTGATGTCGCTAAATGTGCTTCAGATATCATCCAAATACCACATCAAGTGCCATCATCACTGTAAAACCCATCATTGCACCCAGTGTTGCCATAGGCGCATTACCTCCGCGGTGTGATTCAGGAAAATTCTGGATCTCCATCCCGATGGTCAGTACAATCGATACAAATTGGTATTGGGATAATTTATGATTGGTGTTTCAAACTACCGATAGGGTCATGCGCGTCGGTTCCCAAGCAAAACAACCAGTTCCTCGTAAAAACATCTGGTACGTCCAACAATGTTTACATCAAAACCCGCTGACCCCATCTTTGTTTTTACGTACTCGATCCCGGTAAGGGACGAAACCAGCAGCAATATCATACCAGTCCGTACAAGATACTCACCTGCCTCATCCACAAAACACTCCACAGCCGCACGTCCATCAATCCCACCATCAAAAGCATAGTTCAGCCAGCCCGGGACCTTTTCCTCATCTGATGTCGGCAGGTATGGAGGATTGAATATTATCAGGTCAAAAATGGGTCCGGACCTCAAACCCCTGAACATATCAGTTCTTATGACCTCAATACCATTCGACCTTGCACACCGTGCAGCGTAGGGACTGATATCTGTAGCTACGACCTCCACGTTGGCGTTTGCCTTCAAAACTGCGGATACAAAACCAGTGCCAGTTCCAACCTCTAAGATACGCATCCCATCACGCGCATGACTAACTGCAGCGTCAGCCAGCAAAAACGAATCCTCAGCTGGTTCATATACCTTATCTGCAAGTCTGATGTGCGCATTCCCGTATTCGATCTGTACCATGGCAACTAAACCGTTTCTTTTAATGAGACTATCCGGTTTGCAATTTCAGCCAGTTCATGGGGTTCAAGATTCTCGGGACGTTTGTCCACAAGTGATTCAGGCAATTGCTCCACAATCTGTTTGAGATCATTGACTCCCAGCAAATGACTGGTCTTTAAGATAGAATTCTTCAACTTCTTCCGGCGCTGGCTGAACACTGCGGTGACGAAACGCAAAAAGAAATCCTCATCAACCACATCAAAAGGTGCCGGACGCGGAACCAGTTCAACCACTGCTGAACGTACCTCAGGCGGCGGTGAAAATGCCGACGGTGGAACTGTCATGATGATTGAAGCATCGGCAAAGTAGCGGGTATTCACAGACAAGCGGCTGTAATCCCCGGAATTGGAAGAAGCTACCAACCGCTTTGCAAACTCGTACTGGTACATCAGGATGCCCAGTTCGAACCGGTGTTTAAAGAGCTTGAACGTGATCTCGGAAGAAATGGAATACGGAAGGTTTGCAACGACCTTATCAAACGTAGGAAAATCGACCTTAAGCACATCCCCCTTTATGACCTGTACATTTTCTACTGTCTTGAACCGGTCATTCAGTACTTCAACAAGCACAGGGTCAAGTTCTATGGCAATGACCTTTCCGGCACGATCAGCAAGAAGTGTTGTCAGGTTGCCAATACCGGCGCCGATCTCAAGTACTGTCTCTTCACCGTCCAGATGCGCAGCTTCAACGATCCTGTCAAGGATCTGCTCATCAACCAAAAAATGCTGGTCATGGTATCCCCCCCGGATACCATACTTTTTGAGGAGTGCGCGAACCAAATCAATTACACCTTATAACTAATCATGTGTTGAACGGTGCATCGGTGTTGTGAACAACCTGTACTTGATACGGTCGTCCTTAAGTTCCTCCAGAATACGGTTCACAATGATCTTTTCAGGAGCGTGGAGTCCTGTCACCCTATCATTGAGATCCTTGAAACTTTTGAAATTGCCCTTCTTCCGTTCATCAATGATCGCCCACATCAGCTTTTTGCCAATACCCGGAAGCAGTTCCAGCATATGTAACCTTGTTGTCACCGAATGTGCATCATTGAAGAATTTTACAAATTTTTCTTCCTGGTCCTTGACACACGCTTCGATCAAATATGGAAGTTCAAGCTGTGCACCATGGCTCAGTTCAGTGTAGAATATCCTGCTTTTGACATGGTCGATAACATCCCGATCCCCTTTACCAATGTAAACACGCGACTGTATCTCAGGAACGACACCTTCCTTTGGGACCATTTCCATTAATACGAAATGTATCTCGCCTACTCCCTGAACAAGCGGTTTCTTTTGATAGGCAGGTCGATTGTCAGAAGTACTGCCATAGGGCAGGAAATCCAGAATCCATGCATGCTCTTCCTTTAGGGGTTGTTTTACCATGTTTGCCATAAGTACCCTCCAATGATCTATCCAGTGCTACAACTGAGAAACTGATATTATTAAAAAAAGAATATATGGGATATAAGTTTATTCAATTGCTTCCGCCACAAAATTCAAAATGTTATCAAGTTCTTCTTCTGTTAATGTGTATCTTTCTTTTGCATAAAGGGTCCTGAGCTCATCCCGTGATTGCGGCATAACATCTGCAATTCGAATTGCGATCTCAGGTTTCATCTTTTCAAGTTCAAGTAACTTGTTTACCAGTTCCCTTGACTTTTCTGCACTGGTCTTTGCAAACATGTCTGTGTGATTGATCGCCTTTCGCAGCTCATACCCTAACTCTTCTTCCCTGCTTGATCGATCTTCCACGATCCCATGGAGCATTTCTTTAACTTCGGACAGTGTTAACAGCTCTTCACTTATAACTTCTTTAACTATCATTGAAATACACTCTTTCTAAACTTGAATAAAATCCGATAATATCTGTGCGCTGCAGCAAACCATCTAAATATCCATATTCACTTTTCACCTGTGATCTCGCTTAAATACTCCCCAATGGTTTCGTAATTAGATATATCTATCGATGTTTTTGATAGACATTCGTCAGGTGATTTTACTCCACCTGATAACCAATATTTAGTTGTATTTCTGGGGTTTAAGATGCTGTGGTAAGGAAATAACCTCTTTCATGGCATTTCCATCCCTTACCTGCAAAAGGTATGCTCTTCCGCGCTGTGACATGACCTTTCCGGTCTTGCCCTGGAATTTCGGATTTGGCATTCCCTTCTGCACACTGGGATCTATATCAATATGCACCATCTGTCCAGCTTCGAATTCCTGAATAGCTTTGCTAACCGGGGACATTCCTCTCTCGCGCACAGTATTCTTCAATTTGTATCGTGTACAGGCTCGTTCGCCATGTGATGTTGGCATTATATTCCTCCATTATGTATTAAGTTGATAATATTATGTGAATTTCAATTTATTTGGGACGATCTCTGGTTTGTGGGCAAATTCGATATCTTACAGGTCAACATTAACAACGTCAAGTTCCATGACCTTTGCCTGAGTACCTATCAATCCTGTAAGACTCGGTTCAGTCCTTCCATCATCGCCTGATATCAGTTCCTTGGCATACAGACCGCTTTCGCAGTGCACTGTGATGGATGCACATCCATCCGTTAGAGCGGTGAGTTCAATACTGTGTACGCGCCGCTTTCTGACCAGATCGGCCCGACGGTGCGAAACACGCTGTGGGGTTCTTTGACTGATCTCTGCGCCGTTCAGTTTGTCAAGGCTGGATTTAAGTCTTTCTTCTGGAATCGGCTCTTTGAATGTAACTTTAAGGTTATAAACTTTATCCGCCTTTGATGTCTTCAAGGTCTCG
>JAFGQV010000079.1 GCA_016935475.1 Methanosarcinaceae archaeon | reverse complement strand
GACCAGATGGAGATGACCAAGCAGCAGTTCAAACCAATGGCGTACATCAGTATTATTTCGCTGCCCCTGTTTATGTGGGCATACTATTATATCAGCGATTTCACGATCCATGGACCTTTGACACTTGTTTTTCCTTTCTGGGGCGAACAATTGCTGACGGATGCGGTGTTGGGGCCATTCCAGTACTGGATCTTCTGGTATTTTATCACGTCACTTGCTATTAGCCAGTTGATCAGGAAAGCGCTGGATATTGGTGGCGTTTAGATGTTGTTGGCGATCAGCGGGTTGCCTGGTAGTGGGACAACAACGGTAGCTAAACTGCTGGCAGAACATTATGGCGTTGAGATGATCTCTGCGGGTGAGGTTTTCAGAAGACTTGCAGAAGAACGCGGCATGACACTTGCTGAGTTCGGGGCACTGGCAGAATCTGACCCTTCGATCGACCTTGATATCGATGAACGGCAAAAAGAGATTGCAAGCACCAGTAATAATATCATCCTTGAAGGCAGGCTCGCAGGTCATATGGCAGGTGAAGCACTTAAGGTCTGGATAAAAGCTCCTCTTGATGTGCGTGTTAAAAGAATAGAAGACAGGGAGAATGCTTCTTTTGATGATATGCTTGATGGTACTATAAAGCGTGAGGCTTCGGAAGCGATCCGGTATAAGGAGATATATGGGATCGATATCGGTGATCTGTCGATATACGATATTGTAATTGATTCTAATCGATGGGACCAGTATGAAATCGAGAAGATAATTGCAACTTCAATTGATGTACTTGGTGGATTTGAATGCTGAAACGAATTCGTTGCAGATGCTAAGTTATAGTATCAGAATCAGATCATTGCAGGTTTGTAATAATAAGTAAATGAGTAACAATAATGAATTACCTTCTGGACTTTAGCAAAATTCCAGTGTTCTTTCCGTTTGCAGTCATTTTTTAATCTTTCAAGCTATCAATATCATCACACACAAAACATTTCTTATTATGAACTGAAATTAAATTCCCACATTCCGAGCATTTATATTTCTCATATTGATCTTTGATAAATCGGCTAATACCCGTTTCTTTTATTTCATTCAAATTCTCGATCATGCTCATGTCATACTTTTTTCTATATCCTTGATCCAACCGTTCCAGTCCTTCACAGGGAAAACAATTGCATTCAAAACAGAAATCAATATCCCCCTTCAATAACTTCAATTCGTCTTCACAACGCTTTTTTAGAAAAGCACATTGTTTATTCCGGGGACGGCATCCTTTGCAATATGTGACCTTGCCTCTCTTTCTCGGTATCTCATTTTCGTATGCCAGGTAACTGCTGCAGATAGCACAATTCATACCGCATGGAGCTATTAGCTGTGGATCGATCGGCAATGTTGTTGAGTTCATGTATCCTCATAACACATCAAATCACAAAACGTCTTTTTATGTTAATGTATGGTCAGGAGACCGATGACACAGTCGGCGATGTAATTATTATTTTTCTACCTGATAAACCTGCCAGATATAATTATCATCAAGAACTTAACATTCAATTTTCGTCAGTTAATATCTCCCAATTTTACTTTTCCTGTAAAGAGCATAACAAAACAAAGAAAAACCTGAAACAATTGCTATGATACCCATAAAAAACAGTTTACCATACAAATCCTGGTAACTTTCAGCAGGTGCAGGTCCATTTACTTCTACCCCTTCGTCAATATCTTCTATTGAACCTATCTTATCATCAACAGCGTAAATAATAGCCGCGAAAATAATAAGAGTTACCATAACGATGATCATTCCTAAAAGTTTGCCAATTGTACCCATCGGAACACTTCTTCAACAATAATTTTAGTATTAATTATTCGTCCATTAAATTTAAGTGTTCTTTATAAATATAATTTTGTGTAAAATCAGGTTTATTGAGGTATCAGGGATTCAGAGGCAACCATATACACATCCCTTCTGAATTCCGGGTGATCGAATTAAACACCAGGTAACTATACTCCGTAAGACAGACCCTTTCCTGCAAAACATTAAATAACTACGAAATTATAGAGTTAGCCCCATAATCATAAAGAGAATAACCCAGATTCCAGCAGGTTTTCGATAATGAGTAACAATAATAAATTGCCTTCCGAAATTGAGCGGGAATTGGTACAAAGATCAAATGCAAGGACCAATCCGGAAT
Organism: Methanosarcinaceae archaeon; assembly: GCA_016935475.1. Taxonomy (GTDB): domain Archaea; phylum Halobacteriota; class Methanosarcinia; order Methanosarcinales; family Methanosarcinaceae; genus JAFGQV01. Next base: position 1,119 of record JAFGQV010000079.1, on the reverse strand, counting down.
ATGGCTGTAATCCAGAGGAACGGCCCATGCGCGAGTATATCGAGATGGGTGTTGTGAACCTTGATAAAACACGGGGTCCTACCAGTCATGAGGTTGTGGCATGGGTCAAGAGCATACTGGAGATCAAAAAGGCAGGACATTCAGGTTCCCTTGACCCGAAGGTGACCGGGGTCTTACCAATTATGCTTGGAAGGGCAACAAAGGCAGTTTCAGCTCTGCGTCTTGCGGGGAAGGAGTACGTGTGTTTGATGCGTTTGCATAAACCTGTCCCGGAAGATGATGTTATTCGTGTATGTAATGAGTTCACGGGTCCGATCTACCAGATGCCGCCGGTAAAATCAGCTGTGAAACGCGCGCTCCGCATCCGCAACATCTATTATCTTGAGGTGCTGGAGGTCAAAGGTCCTCTGGTCCTGATGACGGTCGGATGTGAGGCAGGTACGTATATCAGAAAGCTTTGTCATGATATTGGTGTGGTACTGGGGTGCGGCGGTCACATGCAGGAACTCAGGAGGACAAAGACCGGACCATTTACCGATGATACGATAGTGACATTGCACGACCTCATGGATGCCTATGTTTTCTGGAAGGAGGATGGTGACGAGTCCGAACTTCGAAGAGTGGTAAGACCCATGGAAGAGGGGTTGAGGCATCTTCCAAGGATAATTATCCGTGATAGTGCTGTTGATGCGATCTGCTGTGGAGCTATGCTTGCGGTGCCCGGGATAGTCAGTGTGGACACTATGCTCAATAAGGGTGAAATTGCCTGCATTTTCACACAAAAAGGCGAGGCTGTGGCACTGTGTAAAGCCGCAAAGGGCACGGATGAAATTCTCAAGGCAGATCACGGAATTGCAGCAGTTACCGAAAGAGTAATAATGGATGCAGGCACCTATCCGAGAGGTTGGATTTCCAGCCCGGACAGACCAGATGTGCCGAGGTAGTCTAGTGGTAGGGCGCAAGCCTGGAAAGCTTGTGGGGCATAGCCCCTCGTGAGTTCGAATCTCACCCTCGGCGCCAATCTCATATTTTAATTGCTGTGTTGCATAATTGATTAGTCTTTGATGATTATTACGTATGCTCGTTTTCCGATATACTTCTTTTTAGCACCGATTTTAG
>JAFGQV010000078.1 GCA_016935475.1 Methanosarcinaceae archaeon | reverse complement strand
TAAATGACAATAAGGGCCTGTGGTCTAGCTGGTTATGACGTCGCCTTCACACGGCGGAGGTCCGGAGTTCGAATCTCCGCGGGCCCATATAATTCATCGTTCGTGTTTTGCTGGTTTTTTACTTTTCATTGCTATTTAAATGCTCAAGAGAATAGAAAGGAGGTTGAAACAAGAAATTGAACGACTATGAAAAACTCTTAAAGCTAGTGAAGAGAGATCAAAAAAATATCCTCCAGCCAAACAAAATCTCATTCTGGGTTATGAAAACCACTGTTTTGTCCAGAGACACAATATTGCCGGGACACTGGTGGATTATTTAATAAAATAATCTACTTCGAGAAGCTGTAAAAGAATTTTAGTTAACATATTGCAGGATGTCATTCAGTCCACAATGGCAATTTTGTGATATTATCTAAACCGCGACTAAAATTTGCCCCATCAAAAGTTTGAATAACAAATTCTGAAGCAAAAACAATAGTACCAGTTGCAAGATGTCCCCCTATAACGTTCCCAGTTGAATCTGATAGATTGATATGAGCATGAACGATTGGTTTTCCATCTTTTAAAGATATATTACCAATAAGAGATGTGATTTCCATTTTCTTATCAATCTCAATGAAATTGTATTCTTTTTCATTCTGGTTATAATATCCTAATCGTGCTTTAATTACTGCTCCGATTACTTCTAATCTGCCGAGATGAATGTTTTTTTCATTACAGATGTTAGTTAAAGACTCAAGCAAATCGCTTTTATGTTCTAATTTTCCCATAAAAATATGAGATTGGTTTATTTCATAAATCATATTGTTTTATTATTTATCTTATAGATTAAAACAATAATGGCAAAAAACTCCTCATTTATTTTATAAATTTTAAAAAGAATATCGCGAACCAAACCCCTGCTCCAGAAGCGTGATCTGGAGATGATATCTGGATTTTAAAATCTCAGCGCACTCATTTTTTAGAAATATTTAATAATGAAGGAGCCGGATATAGTAATGGTGGATAAATGAGAGGATACCTGAACAAGACCAATATCCGAATGCTTGTGATATTTGGACTTGTGCTTTTACCAATTATAAATTTGTGTTATCACAATAAATTGTCACTTGGAAGCATATCTTCCATACCCCTGTTTTTGCTCCTGGTCCTCATGCTCGCCGGAAGCGCTATCGAAATCCCGGTTACTAAAATACGCACAAAAAAACCTGAACATCTCAATCGGGATGCACTTCTCCTTGATGAAATGTACGGGGTTTCGGTCCTTCAGGAAGTGGCACACGAAAAAAGACGGATATTTGACACCATCATAACATTGAACCTCGGGGGCTTTATCATCCCATTATTAATGGTTTTGTATCTCTCGCTTACCCAGCCCGATACCACCGCCTTTGAGATCATGCTGATCATAGTCCTATTCGTAAGCCTATTTGCAGAAATGGTAAGTGGAGTAGGGATTGTCGTTCCGGACTATTTTGGACTTGTCTCAATTCCCTTTGCACTGATCCTATCACCCCATAATGCAGCAGCCGTCATCTTCGTATCAAGCACTGGTGGCATACTTATTGGGATCATTGCTGCACTATTAACATTCAATAAAGAAAGAAAAGGAAGCGCCTACATAAATCTTGGCGGTGCTGGCAGTTTTAAAGCAATTTATGTGACTGCACTCATTGCAAGCCTTATCTCATATTTCATGTAGATTTATGCTCAACTGCCCGTCTTGCCAGTCTTTCCTGCAACACCCTATCCGGTAAATTCGATATGCGGTATTTTGCAATTCCAGTAGTGGTGAACCGGAACGGTTGATGCATGCGGTCTATACGAGTTGCCCTCATTTTCTGGACCGCCATGACAGGTGTTGGTGTGGTATCTATCTCATTCGTTTGTATGGAATCCAAAAAAACAATCCCGTCACCAAGAAAATCATACTCATCAAACTGTTTCGTCTCAATGCCATGCCGTTTTTCCGTTATAAAAAGCGTTGTCACTTTTTTGCTTTTTAATAACCTGAGCAGTGCACGCCATCCACCTGACGTTCGGAACTCATCAGGTGCTGTGAACACATTAAGAGAATCAAACACAACACGGTCCGGCTTATAGGCATCTATGATCTCGATTATCTCTTCTGAAGTTAGCATCGACATGCCAAATATATCCATATAACCGTCATCGATGTATTTCCCAACATCCCACCCAAATTGCATAAAATACTGAACTAATTGTTCCATGGGCTCTTCAAAAGAGAAGAATATACATTTTTCATTGTTTCGGACCCCTTCCATCAAAAACTGCATGCAGAATGTAGTCTTACCCGTGCCAGGGGGTCCGGTCACGATCACAGCAAAACCTTTTGGGATCCCACCCTCAAGAGATTCATCAAGACCCGGCACACCTGTACATACCCGTTTGATCGTATTATCCATGCCATGAGTGTCAAGTTTTGACTTGAAGTGTGAACGATCCATGCTGAGAAGTGCCTTCTCAAGCACCACATTCTTTGCGCCAAGCTCCTTTTCGTATCTCTCTAGGACCTTGATCGCCTCTGCACTCAATGTCGTGTGGATGGGGTATTTACTTCTCATTTTAGTACCATGCACATATATCTAATTGATTAGTATAATAGTTTGCGGTATTATGTCCACATTTCAAACTTATAATATACATATTTCGCTGTATAGGTTCAATCTATGTTCACAGCTTTACCACGACCCTCCAAAAAATTACCACGTCCCCTTTTTCCAACAACATCGCCATCCCATACGATCTCTCCACGAGACAGGGTGATCTGCGGGAATATGCCATCCATCCCTTCATATGGCGTCCATCCTGCCTTACTGTGCAAAAGGTCCCCCTTGATCGGGTGCATGTCCCTGGGATCTACAATGATAAGATCTGCATCAAATCCCTCTGAGAACATGCCCTTTGAATGCCTGTCAAGCCCGAATATCCGTGCCGGGTTTTTACTTGTCACATCGATCATCTGTCCCAGAGGAAGCAGGTTCTTTTTTACAGCAGCAAGCATCAGTGGCATGAGTGTCTCCACCCCCGGCACACCTGCAGGTGCACTTTTGATATCCACATCCTTTTCGAACTCGCGATGGGGAGCGTGATCGGATGCAACCACTTCAACCGAACCATCGTTTATAGCGTTTATAAGTGCCTTTGGATTCCTTCGCTCTCGCAGCGGCGGGTTCATCTTCCCAAACGATCCCAGGCGGTCCCAATCCCTTGTTGATAAAAATAGATGGTGAGGAGCAACCTCCCATGTGATAGTTGACTGCCTGCCGTCCCTGCGCGCAATATACTTCTCCTTCCTGACAATCCCTATCGACTCAAGCGTGCTGATGTGGCAAAAATGTGCACGCGTGTTGTGTGAATGGATGAGCTCAAGAGCATTCTGGACTGCAAATCCTTCACAGAGATTCGGGCGTGACCTGGAATGCGACTGTGGTGACATGTCATCTTTTAACAACGCTTCGTGTTCACGCCGGATCGCTTCATCCTCAGCATGGATGCAGGCCAGAGCATCCAGTTCCTTTATGATTAAAAGCGCACGGTCAAGGGTCTCATTATCAATATTTAGCTCACCTGTGGACTCCGCCATGAATATCTCACCAAATGCAGTGATGCCGAGTTCCCACAACTGTGGCAGTTTTTCGAGATTTCCTGTGACCCCACCGTTAATCCCGAAATCGATAATGGCATTTCTCCTGGCAAGCTTGTGTTTTTCCTTGAACGACCTTTTATCAACTGTTGGCGGGATCGTGTTTGGCTGGTCAATTACAGTGGTCACACCCCCTGCCGCTGCAGAACACGAACCAGTGTACCAGTTTTCTTTCTGGGTAAGTCCGGGTTCCCTGAAATGCACATGCACATCTATTCCAGCCGGAAGTGTGAGTGCACCTTTGGCATCGATCACATGGTCTGTTCTTGGAGCATGGATCTCTTTTGCGATCTTTACAATTTTCCCGTTATCGATCGCGATCTCACCTGACTGAAGATTGTTGTTGAAAAAAACTCTCGTGTTCCTGATCAAAATATCTGGCATGAGGAATTATATCCCTTATAGCGGTATATATAAGTAGGGGAGAATTTGAAGGCAAATATTTCAAAAACAGGGTCCTGAAAACAAATGGTTCAAGTGGTAAGTGTAGAAAGAGGAATGATAAAAGAATTGCTGTGTTGCATAATTGATTAGTCTTTGATGATTATTACGTATGCTCGTTTTCCGATATACTTCTTTTTAGCACCGATTTTAG
>JAFGQV010000001.1 GCA_016935475.1 Methanosarcinaceae archaeon | reverse complement strand
TATCGATTATAGTGTAAAAAAATAATTTTTCCATACAACAAAGTATGATATTTTACAGTATGTTAAATGGCTTTTCCGACAGTCTCTTTAATGTTTATGAATTTGTTTAATAGCTCTTTTAACTCATCTGTTGCAAGATATTGAAATCTATAAAGATCATTAATTTGCCTCAGTTGTGCTAGCTCAGCCTCAGTAGTACTCTCCTTTGGATTTAGTTCCAAAATACCCTTTAGTGGATAATAAAGTTTTTCAAGCCTTTTTTCAATAAATGCTACCTTCTGTGCATTTTTTGATTCTCTAACTATTTGTCCAGTGAAAATGACATAAATTAGAGTTATAAATACTAGAATTAATGTGAAAGAAATGTTGAGCAATCCTAGAGTATAGTCATTAATTGTCATTGATTTTGCGATAAATAGGGATAATAAAAGTCCAAGGAGCAACAAAAGAAGTAGTACTATTGTACCATATAAACTCCCAATAAAACTGTCTATTAGTAAATTTAAATATTGCTTAATTTTGCTCATAAATTGGAACTCCATGGTGTATACTAACTTATCAAAGCAACTAATATATATTTGATGATTTTATCGAATGCATATTTGAACGATAACTTCCTCAGCAAATAATGAGAATGCCGAAATAACTCGAATGGTATTCAAATAATGTTGTAGTGCTTCCTGATTATATCCAAACATCATTGAAAATAGTATGATTTCCAAACTCAGGTTTCAATCCTGAATAGCATACTCGAACACGAGCTGTGCTATCATAAAGAACACAACATCATACACAAAGAGCAGGCGCATTTCCCCGAAAACGTCGCCGATCCCCCCTCCTGAAAGCACCTTGGCAGTAGCCATGACCGCCGGGATTATCACAGGTATGATGACCGGGAAAAGCAGTAACGGTAAAAGTAGTTCACGGGTGCGGGTGTTTACCGTGAGTGCCGAGAGCAGGGTTCCCACAGAGATAAAACCGACCGTACCAAGCATAATGATAAGCGCAAGCCCGACGACGCCTCTAATGCTGTAATTGAACAGTACGGCAAAAAGGGGTACCGTTATTAACTCCACCACGAACATCAGGATAGTGTTCGATATCATCTTGCCTGTGTAAATTGCGCTCCTGTCCACAGGGCAGACCTTCAATCCTTCAAGGCAGCCGTTCTCCAGTTCAGAAGCAAAGGAGCGGGAAAGACCGAGCATACCCGCAAAGGCAAAGGAGATCCAGAGCACTCCCGGGGCAAGCTGGGTAATGATCTTAGAATCGCTGAGCAGGTCCCCGAAGGAGATGCTGAAGATAACTATCACCAGCAGCGAAAATATCGCCATGGAATTCAGCATCTGCTTTGTCCTGAACTCAGCCTTCAGGTCCTTTGCCGCAATGTATAAGCCTCGGATCATTCAAACTCCTTTAACCAGCGATCAGATCAATTTCCTCATATTTCGTAACAGTTCATTCGTTCATTCATGCACAAAGAATTCATACCTTTCCTTAAAGTCCTCAGCACTGCCAATATCATGCCGTAGTTCATCGAACACGATACTTCCCCCGGCCAGGATCAATACCCTGTCACACATTTTCAGGCTTCGCTCGATATTGTGGGAGATCATCACCTTTGTGGTGTTCTTTGCATCAAGTCCCTGAAGCACCTTTTCAAAAGTGGATGCTGCGTGCTGGTCAAGTCCTGTGTAGGGTTCGTCAAGGAACAGGATGGATGGCTCATGGATCACCGCCCTTGCGATGGAAAGCCTCTGTTTCATGCCCCGTGAGAATGTCCCGACCCTGTCGTTCGAGCGGTACTCAAGCCCGACCTCCTGAAGAAGTTCATCGATACGTGCAGCCAGTTTCTCTTTATCCATGCCATACATCTGTCCGAAGAAACGCAGGTTCTCCTCGGCTGTCAGGTCGCTGTACAGGTATGTCTCATGTGATATCACACCTATGAGGCTCCTGATCTCAACAGGCTTTTTCGTAACATCGAACCCATCAACCATGACGGAACCTCCTGATGGTGCAACAAGTGTTGACATGATCTTGAGAAGCGTGGTCTTGCCGGCACCATTCGGACCGAATATCGTAACAAATTCGCCTCTTTTGATCGTAAGGTCAATGTTTTTTAAAACCCTGTGGCTACCAAAAGCTTTTGCAAGTCCCTTGATAGATATGATATCATCCATTGGGATTATAAGTGAGCATCACCATAAATTAACGTTTTGATATGTATGGACACAAATCCCTCTTAAAAGAGGCATTTTCAACCTTTGTTATTAACAGTTTTGTCTAATGGCATGGAACTTTGTGATCTATACGGAAATGGATATTTCAATGACGGTATCAACGCCGAGCAGAAGGTTTATACGTAATCATGTTATTGTTGCAGTCCAATTGCGAAATTTGGCGTAACCTATTTAAGTAAATGTGGTGATTCATACCAGATATATTGGTATTTGAAGCCATAATCTATTATGATCAATATTTAGCCAAAAACGAATATAAACGATGAATAATGAAGAATCGTGGCAGAATGCCATGATTTTGAAGGAGAAAATAATATGGCAGTAAAATTTGATGTTCCAGATGAATTAGCAAATAAAGCACTTGAAGCAGTAGAGCTAGCAAGAGACACAGGCAAGATTAAAAAAGGCACTAATGAAACAACAAAAGCAATTGAGAGAGGTATTTCAAAACTCGTATTGGTTGCAGAGGATGTAGAGCCTCCGGAGATAGTTGCGCACATTCCAGCCCTTTGTGAGGAAAAGAATGCATCATACATCTTTGTGAAGCAGCAGAAAGAATTGGGTGCTGCATGTGGGATTGGAGTTGCGTGTGCATCCGTTGTCATCATTGATACAGGCAAAGGAAACGAGCTTGTTGAAGACGTTGTACAGAAAATCAGTGCACTTAAACAATAAAATTAAGCAGAGGTATTCTTTATGGCAGACGAATATACAGGCTATGCGGCCGAAATCATCGATGTGATCGGGAACACCGGTATGCATGGTGAAGCCAGCCAGATACAGTGCCGCGTCCTGGAAGGTCGTGACAGAGGCCGGATCATCACACGTAACTGTGTAGGACCTGTGAGGATTGGCGATGTCATGATGTTGATGGAAACATCAAGAGAAGCCAAGAAACTGACAACACGGTGATGTCAATGGAACAGAAAAAATGCTCATTTTGCGGAGAACTCCT
>JAFGQV010000077.1 GCA_016935475.1 Methanosarcinaceae archaeon | reverse complement strand
GGCTAAAATCGGTGCTAAAAAGAAGTATATCGGAAAACGAGCATACGTAATAATCATCAAAGACTAATCAATTATGCAACACAGCATAATAGAAACAAAAATTATGAATATGAATTTTATTGATACCATCGTAATTAAAGTCCGTGGTCCCTAACCCGAAATCTAACGTATACGCATTTCCTTCTATGTATTCATTTAAGTGAGCTGAATGGTTGATACCATACAATCCACAACCAAATAAAATAACCCAAAATGATATCGAAACTCCAAATATTGTGCCCTTTTGCATCAATTCTTCTTATAAGATTTCCATATATTTAAGGATGTTAGCTTATATTCACCTGCAAATCTATTCCTTCCCGATCAATTTTTCAGGCGGCACATTAACATCGTTCCCGCAGTGCGGGCAGATACTTTTTTCTGCCGGTCTTTTCTGGATCTGCTCGATAAAACCGGAGCCCAGAATTCCGGTGGGCAGTGCGAACATCCCGATCCCGAGGATAGAGATTACTGCTCCAAGAACCCTTCCCAGAGGAGTGATTGGATAGATATCGCCGTAGCCCACAGTGGTCAGGGTGGAAACACCCCACCACATTGCAACGGGAATACTTGAAAAAGCCTCGGGCTGGGCACCATTTTCACAGAAGTACATCAGGCTCGATGAGATCACCAGCAGGACCAGTATGAAGAACATGCTCATGACCAGTTCTTCCTTTTTCGTTTTAAACACGACCGCGAATGTCCTCAGGGAATCGGAATACCGGCTCATCTTGAGCAACCTGAAGAAACGGAAGAGCCTCAACGCTCTCATAAACCGCAGGTCGAGAGGAATGATCATTGGCAGGAAGAACGGCAAAATCGCCAGCAGGTCCACAAGAGCCAGAGGAGTGACCGCAAATTTGAATCTTCCCTTCAGGGGATGGGTGAACCTCTTATCAGCCGTGCAGGTCCATAAACGAAGAACATATTCAAGGGTAAAGATCGCAACCGAAAACAGTTCGAACGTATTGAAAAAAAGCATATACCTGTCTGCAAGGCTTCCGACAGTTTCCAGAATGACAGCCATCACATTGGTCAGGATCAAAGCCATGATGAAAATATCAACCATCCGGCTGAACACATCACCATCGGATGCAACTTCCAGTATCTCAAATACTCGCTTCTTTACCTTCTCTCTCATGATCTTACCATTCCATGACGCCTTCCGGCCACTGAACTGCAGTAATTCTTCACTGAATATTCCACAACCCCGACCTATTATAATCTTTGCGATATAGTCGAAAGTTTCAAGACATCGATAATACCAGATTTTTAACATACCATATATTTATTTTGACAGTATCCACACAAAACCAGATACTCCTTAACCTCAAAGAATCATTCATTCGTAATGTATTAATAGAACCACATACAGTTAGTTTTGATTCACAGATTAGCTGTACATTGTATTAATCAATATCAATCTTATATTCAGGAGGTTCGAGATCAATGGCAGGACAATATGGCGGTCAGCCAATTTTTATCATAGACCCAAGTAAAGAGCGAACAAAGGGCAGGGATGCACTTTCCATGAACATCGCTGCAGCAAAGGCAGTAGCAAACATCGTAAGAACGACACTTGGTCCGAAAGGAATGGACAAGATGATGGTCAATGTCCTCGGGGATATCGTCCTGACAAACGACGGCGCCACCATCTTAAAAGAGATGGACATTGAGCACCCAACCGCAAAAATGATCGTCGAAGTCGCACGTACGCAGGAAGACATCGCAGGGGATGGCACTACAAGTGCTGTCATCATTGCAGGCAAACTGCTCGAAAATGCTCAGGAAATGATCGAAACGGGTGTCCACCCAACCGTCATAGTCAATGGGTACAGGCTTGCCACCGCAAAATCCGTGGAGATCCTTGAAGGTATTGCAACGTCCGTAACCAAAGACGACAGGGAGACACTTAAGAAGATCGCGGAGACCTCGATCACAGGTAAGGCATCCGAGGCATTCAGTGATTTCCTCGCGGAAATAGCCGTTGAAGCTGTGCTTGGTGTGGAAGAGAACGGCAAGGTGAACGTGGACGATGACATCCTGATCACACAGGACGCAGGCGGAAAGATCACTGATACCGAACTGGTCAAAGGCGTTGTACTGAAAAAATGGCGGATCAACCAGAACATGCCAAAACGGATCGAGAATGCAAAAATAGCACTCATCGACGCACCCATTGAACTTGGCAAGACAGGTAACAAATCAAAGATACAGATCCAGTCCGCAGACCAGATGACTGCGTTTGTAGATGAAGAAGAATCCTCATTCAGGGAAATGGTGGATGCAATCGCGAGCAGCGGCGCAAATGTCGTTTTCTGCTCAAAAGGTATCGATGACCATGCAGTACACTACTTCCAGAAGAAAGGTATCTATGCAACACGCCGCGTCAATGAATCCACGATGAAGAACATATCCCGCGCCACAGGTGCCCGTCTCGTTCGAAACATACATGAGGTAGAGGAGTCAGACCTTGGAGCTGCCGGGCTTGTTGAACAGGATGGTGAATCTGAAGAAGGCATGACCTATGTTAAGGACTGTCCGAACGCAAAGACCATGACAATCGTCATTCACGGTGGAACCGAGCATGTTACAGACAGTGTCGAACGTGTGCTGGACGATGCACTGCGTGTCGTCAAAGTCGTGGTGGAAGAAGGGAAGATGGTTGCAGGCGGCGGTGCATCTGAGATCGAGGTTGCAATTGGACTGCGAAACTACGCAGCATCGGTAGGAGGGCGTGAGCAGCTTGCTATCTCAGCATTTGCGGATGCCATTGAAGAAGTACCAAAGGCAATCGTAGAAAATGCCGGATTCGACACCATTGATACCCTGCTGAACCTTCGTGCAAAACACGGCACCATCAAGAATGCCGGATTCGATGTCTTTACCGGCGAGGTCGTAGACATGTTTAAAAACGGTGTAGTAGACCCTCTGAAGGTCAAGACACAGGCAGTTAAATCCGCATCAGAGGCTGCAACCATGGTGCTTCGTGTTGATGAGGTATTAAGGGCACAGAGAAAAGAAATGATGGATGTAAAGCCTGAGCACAACATCCACAGTTATGATGGCATGTCAGCACCACAGCTTTCGGACCGAAGATAACTAAAGAAGATACAATAGTAAGCAAATATGTTTTGTAGGGATCTCCTTACAAAACATAAAATTTCCTGTAATTCTCGATTGCTTTTATTGCCTGCTGGGGGAATTTTTCCAGCAGGTATACTACAAAATCGTATCTTGTTTTACATTCGCTGACAACTTCAACCAGCTCAGCTGCAAACTGGTAGGATCGTTCATTGGACCTCTGGATCTCAAAGGATATGCACAGAGATTCCATGGAAAAGGAACCAAGCCGTATGTAAGGAGGCACCGATCCAAGAAGCAGTCCGTTCTTGAGTTCATTATATGCAGGAACTCCTTCCTTGCTGAGGCGGTCATCGTCGGTGAGCCTTGCATAATTTTCTTTTGAATATGAGTGCAGTTCAAGATAGACTTCCGGATGAAGCTTTTCGATTGCCTCCAGGATGGGGTTGCCAGGTCCGGTATAATAATTGTTATCCAGCGTAGATATGTATTCACCATTATCCACCATGGGAATGACTGCCAGTGTTCCGGTTTCCGGGGGCTTCACATCCAGTAACAGTTGCGAAGTATCACGCCATTCGTCACCATGTATCCCGGCAACAAAGAGGCGTACAGGAGAGCCGCTTCCATAGACCCGCAACATCTTCAGTCCGGATGTTTGCACAGCGTTTTCAGGATATCTCCCGCTGTAATTGGTGCTCTTGCTTTCGGTTATGTCCTCACACCTCGTTCATTGATGTATATATTTTGTAAAAATATGTGGATCTCCTCAACATTGAGTGGGTAAGTTAATATCTTTTTTCTTCCAATTCATTTTCTATGGAAGACAAAGACCTGATTCAAATTG
>JAFGQV010000076.1 GCA_016935475.1 Methanosarcinaceae archaeon | reverse complement strand
TATAAATATATAGATTATAGAAATTAAGCAATGGATTATGGAGCTTCCGCACAAATTACAAAAAATGACCACGACATATGGATAAAATATATCAATTTCAGAAGATAAGTAGCAATTAGTGATATAGTAACACTTAAAAGATAATTAATAGCGTAACAAGAAAATCCTCCCTTCGGTCGGATTTACTTGGACTACATATTTTTACAAAATATATACAACAAAAAAAGCAAATTTGAAGTGGCCTATATGCCACCTCAAATATCAAGCAGATTCAAGATAAGGGGACTGCGCAAGCACAGACATTCCATTATCAGTAATATTTAAGACACGTACTTCGTTGATCGATCCGGAACCTCGTATCTTTAAGATATATATGGAACGCTGGAGATTATTTCCGGCGGTTACACGACCAAGTTTTACAACTGAATCTGCACCATATTCAACCATATCGTCAAGCCCATACATCGATCCAACTGCGATCACAGAAGTGACGTTATGTCTTCTGAAAACGCTAAAAACATCATCTATTAACGTCCTGAGTTTATACCTTGACTCTATTGCCAGATAGAGCGCTTCCACAGAATCAATAAAGATACGATCCGGATGTAATTCATCGATCTTGCTTTCCACTAATTTTTTGAAACTCTTGATAAGTTCTGATGGCGCGATCTCCACGCTTTTCTGGAGCCGAAGGCTGGGATCCGTAATGTCCACGAACGTGAGCAATCCCTTCTCAACAAGTTCGTCAAAATCCCATCCAAACGATGTCCTCATTTCCTTGACAATTGATTTTGCTTCCTCTGAAGTTATGATGCACATTGTCTTTTCGCCTTTTTTTGTACCTTCATGCAAAAACTGTGCACCAAATATGGTCTTACCAGTGCCGGATTTTCCTGATACAACGTTAGCAGTTCCCTTAAAATAACCACCGCGAAGCATTTCATCCAATCCTGGTATTCCTGTGCTAATCCTCTCTGGTGTTGTTGTGTCCGCCATTCATCTCACCTATACCTCTATTAACTGATATTTTAGTTTGTAATTTTCAAACCATTTACTATTAGTATTTTAACTTATGACATATATATATAGTAGTTCGAACCATCTAAAACAAAAGTTAATTTGCCTCAACTGGTTATCCTTTTCCCCATATAATACTTCATTCCTCTATATTAAACTCTACCCCTTCCATCAACTCAAGCATAACTTCATGGTACATTAACTTCTCGACGGTTCTTGCAACATATCTTCTTTGCTGATGTTTCTGGATATCCTCATTCATTCGGAGGTCCGAATCGACCTGTACCCTCACCAGAGAAAAACGGAATGTATTTTCGTCATCTATATCCATAGAATAAAACGTTTCCAGAAAATAGGGAAGTTTGTACGGGTTATCAATAACCTCACACAGCATAAGAAAACATGCGGGGATTTTCTCCAGTTCAATATCAATATTCTGATTTCCGGTGACAAGTCCGATTATTTCCTTTGAATAATTTTTCCCATCTATTGTAACATAGTCGTTTATGGCCATCACTTCCCCATTTCACATCAACATGCCTTTCACAATGATGTCAACTGCCTCGCTTTCCTCAAGCCCGCGTGCCATCAGGGTCTCGACCTCTTTTTTATCCACACTTCCGATTGCCGCTTCGTGGGTTACCTTTGCCAGTGGGTTATCAACCTTTACGATCGGAATTGCACAGGCGACTGCATTGCCCTGTATGACCTCGACACAATCCACATGACCGAAGGCATGGGGTGCATGTCCCTCGGTAATACCTGTAAATTCAGCTACCGCATTGTCAGCAATTGCAACCCTGCTTTTAGTAACACTTCTGGCATTTTCACCTATCAGGGATATCCTCTCCCTGATCTTTATATTATCAGTACCCTTGCCATGTACTTTTGTATTGAGCTCGCAAACGGAATCCTTGCCAGCCTCCACATCATAATCAAGGTCAAGCAACCCTACACGTCCTGAGATCAGCGTTAAACCTGTGAAATAGCGACCGCCTTCCATTACCACGACCTTTGCTTTTGGAATAACCTCAACGCCACCCTGCTCACCGTGGAAATGTGTCTCATCATATTTCAGAAATGCGTTTTTATGTACGACTATGCTGGCATCCATCTTATGTATCACATGCTCGGAATTCGGGAACGTGCAGTGTGCGACCAGCTGGACCGAAGAATCTTCCTCAGCGACCATGGAAACATTGATCTGCTGAAGCCCCTCTTTTGGCAAAAAACCAAAGCACAGATGAACAGGGTCCGGGATCTTATATCCTTTTTTGATGGTAAGTTCAATATCCACACCGGATCCAGTTGATCTTTTCTCAAGAACGATGCCCTCAGTTTGATTTGCACTCAAAATCCTGTTTCCACTGACCACAAGGCTTGAAACATGCGGCATCTTAAAAACTGAGGCATCACCACCAGCAAGTTCTAATGCCCCTTCCATGGCTTCGAATTCATCTGAAACATCAAGTTTGATCACATCCATACAACTCACTCTCCTTTAAGAGTATATGCCTTCATGTCGCAGGGTTTGCATTCGTTCTTGAAGAAATTGCTGATCTCAACCGGATCTCCTGTTCTCACCACTACGCCGTCACACATCAAAGAAGCCCTGTCCGAAGCTGCCGCGATCTCTTCCCTGTGAGTGATCACCAATACCGATGAACCGTTCTTCTTGAGATGTCGTATCATCGTGATCACCTCTTTTAAGGACAGTACATCGATTCCCGAATCAGGTTCATCAAGAATTGCAAGCCTTGGTTCCATTGTGATTATCGATGCCAATTCGATACGTTTTCGTTCACCACCGCTTAACGCTTCGCTAACCTCGCGGTCTAAATACAGCGCAGGGGACAGGTTTACCATTTCAAGGGCATGACAAAGAGTCTCTTCTGACACATTATTAGCCCGTCTGGCCCCAATTGAAAGGTAATCCCGAACCTTCAATCCTTCAAAACGAGCAGGTTCCTGCCAGCCAAGAGTGATCCCGCGCTTTGCACGTTCTGTAATGCTTAAAGGGGTGATCAGCTCACCATTGAAGTATATCTCACCTTCATCTGGTTCGTAACCTTCAAGTCCCATCAAAAGATAAGCAAGCGTACTTTTACCGGCACCATTTGGTCCGATTACGCTGTGTATCTCACTGTCTGCAACTTCAAGGTTTACACCGCGCATAATCTCTTTTCCGTCCAAGCTGAGTTTCAAGTTTTTAATGGTTAAAATTTACGCCACCTCCAGCAATTGTTTGCAGTGCGTCAGTTCATTAACTGTGTTAATATTAAGCGCAAGCTCAGGATTTTCTAATACCAGATTGAAATCTTCCTGCTCGTTATGAATATCATGACCATCCAGTATGTTGACCCCGGTGGGTACAATCAGTTTTCCGTTCCTGTTAAACACAGTATCCGGTCTAATCCCGAGACTCCTGCAAACAGAGATCGGGACGTAGACTGACAGGGCAGGTGTACCACATTTCTGGTATTCATTGATTATCGAATCTATCAATTCAGGTGTTATTAGCGGCAGGTCAGACATAATGATAAGAACCGGTTCGAGTATCCCTGCAGTTTCAACAGCATGGACCATATCACCGACATAGTTCCCTCCCGGGGTCCTGATGACCTTTATACGCCCTCCATAGTGGTTAAGAACAACGGCCTCTGTGTTGGGTGTTGCAGGTGAGACCGCTACAAAGATACGGTCGATATGTTCTGCTTTATCGAGGGCATCGAGCACATAGGTTACAAGATGTTTTCCCAGAAGTTCAATACACGGTTTCTCACCCATACCAAGCCTTCGACCAAGTCCACCAGCCATTACAACAGCGTCCATGTCATGCCCCCCATGCAGATCCCCAGAAAAATGACATACCTGCCATTTCATTTATCAATGCCAGTGTGACTGTTATGGTGATCAATGCAATTATCCGTCCGATCTCGTTCGCTGTCCCGATACCATCCCCATTAACACCACCAAAGTGTCGGTTGGTTATGTTCAATATCACCAGCGCCGAAACAATGGAAGAGACAAATGCCAGAATGCCAACTGTTCCATACCCGATCAAACAAAATGCGAGCGTGCAGACAACTCCACCAAATACCAGTCCAACCAGGAATTTTGGGATGGTGGCATTATCCATAGCCATTGAACCAAGACCTTGGTGGATCGGTTTTCCAAAGGTTGCAATGGTAAGCATTGCCTGTTTTGCGCTTACCTCCGAAACGAACATTGCCGCAAATATCACAAATGCCGCATTTGTGCCGGCTCCGCTTAACGACATGACCTCATTTTGCAGTGCACTGATGGATGCATACAACCCAATAAGTGCAGCACAGCAGTACGCAGCACCACCAGTACCCAGTGATACATCCTTCATGGCCTTGATCTTCTTTTCCAGTGAGCCGTGTGCTGTCACACCATCACCGAAATCTGCCAGTCCATCCAGATGGTTCAGCCCTGTGAAGTAGTAGATAGACGCAATGATCAAAATTGCACTGATCTGCGGTGGAAAGAATGTATCGAACACAAATGCAAAAGCTCCTATGATAAGACCAAGAACCGAACCTACGAACGTGAAGAGATATGTCCTCTTCATAAATTCATCGAGCCCTTCCATTGTAATCCCGAGAGGAATTGTTGAAAGGAACCCGAAACCTGAACGAACAGCAAGCAAAAATGAACTCATCCGGCAATCACACCGCCAACATCACTGCTGTATCTCTTCCTTTTTTTTGTTTTTTCATCTTTGCCCCCATCATCCAGTTCGGCCATGCCCCTTGTGTACATGTTTGCAGATACACCGCCGATCAGACCTGCGATCACATCGTCCATAAACGGTCCCATGGTGGCAAGTATGCCGGGTTTCTCTTTATCGAACCTAACGTACTCGAACATTCCCTTATCACCACTGATGTATTTTGCAATGCTCATTCCAATGACCTCATCTGCTATGATGAAAGTGAGATCTTTTTCGTACGATGATACACTGATATTTGGCAACCTTCCTGCTTTACCTTCATGTTCAAGCAGTATCCCGGAATAGACCAGTATACACAGGTTCGGGTCGGATATTGCAATCTTCAATTCCTTTTTGAACATGTTCTCGGCCAGTTCCCGTGTCTCGATACCGGGGTGTGGGATGTATAATTCCATTGCCGTATCCACAAGCATCTCTACGGCTATGCCCTCGTCTTCCAGTATATCCAGTATATCGTGGGTAGCAGCCCCTTCTACCTCCTCTGGCTGGCCTTCTTTTAAGTTCCGGGCTTCTATGTCTGATAATTTCATTGTGATCACTCTGATTTTTAAGGCATCGTAAATGCAGTTAATTGATCATATAAATGACTGCTGAAAATACGGCTATCGATAAGAAGGCCGCAGTTCTTATTAGGTTCGATGCTCTTTTTATATCTGTGGGTTTTGGTTGCGGATATTTAACTCCAAGTACATAGGTGTTTGGTTTCTCGAGCCGTATCCCGAGTGCACCGGACACCGCTGCCATGGGATAACCGGAATTCGGGGAAGGGGTGTTTGCGCCATCCTTGATCGCACATTTAAGAGCACCGGCGCAGCTCACCTTTTTGCCATTCTTGCCCGCAATTATGCCCATGATCACTGATGCAGCCGCAATGAAAAGCACAGATATGCGTCCGGGTATCCAGTTCAGTACATCATCTGATCTTGCAGAGAAATAGCCCAGTTCCAGATGAATCTCATCTTTGTAACCGACCATGGAGTCAAGGGTATTAACAGCTTTGTAGGCATATGCACCTACAAGCCCAAAGGGGCCTAACAATGAATAATAGAATATCGGGCTCAAAACCCCGTCAACAAAATTCTCTGCGACGGATTCAATGACAGCAGACGACATCTGTTCTTTCTTAAGTTTAGACGGGTCCCTGCTGACATAGATCGGGAGCCTTTCACGAACCTCTTTTAAGCGGTTTTGTATAAGGTCATTAGATATTTGCTGTGCAGGTGCAAGGAGACTCCTGACAGCAAACGTTGATTTCAAGAAATAGGCTGCCAGAAGAAGCCGAAACGTTTCAGGGATTGTGTCGATATTCGTTATTACCAGAACCGAATATCCCAGAAGGGATGCGAAAAGTATGCAAACAAGCGCCATAAATGTTCCGTACACTCTTCTGTGGGAAGACGGTGCGGATCTTTTTAGCATTCCTATTAATTTCCCGATCCACACGACAGGGTGAATTACTTCGGGAGGCTCTCCGATCAATATATCAAATGCGAATGCCAGTAAGAGAACTGATACCAGATGATCTGCTCCGGGGAGTTCCGGATATATCATAAGAGCGGCTCCACCACTCGCTTCCAGGCTTCCTTAAGATTCTCCTCTGTGCTACCTTTCTCCATCAGTATATCCAGTATCTTTTGCGAGACCTCAGCTTTGTGGATCATATTGCAGTCCGAACAGCTCCAGACCCTTCCGCCGGTTGAACGTTCGATGCACTTCCCACCTGTACGTTCGTCCTCACATGGATAAAACGGACAGAAACAGAAAGTGCAGTCCTGTCCTTCAAAATGGCATGGGTAGTATTCACAGGTACTTCTGGATGCAAGGGTACCTTCGGACGCGGCTTTGAGAGTGTCTTTGAGCTTTTCCTCTGCCTGCTCTTTGCCCCATTCTGTCAGCACTTTGCCAATCGATTTCGCCAACCTGTCATTTTCTTCCCTTGTTCGGACAGCTATGCGAATATAGTCCTTTCCAAGGGAATAGAAGGAACTGCAATCACGGATAAGTATGCCGTGGGATGCCAGGCGGTACGTAAGTTCAACAGAATCCATTAACATGTCACTCACGTCCACAAAGATGTAGTTGACACTACTGGGTTTTGGTTCAAACCCCCTGATGCGTGAGAACAGTTCCATGAGATGCTGCCGCTCTTTCTTAATGAGTTCCCTTGAATCAATTAGATACTGGCTGTTGCACCCACCATCCATATCCAGAAGTGCAGTCCCGATCGCTTCGGGTACAACACCAAGGTTCCATGAGAGTCTTGCATTATTAAGAAGCTCTGCCATTTTCAAAGATGCAACCCCAAAACCCATCCTGATCCCGGGGATCGCAAAGGATTTGGTGAGTGAACGAAGCACAAAAACATAATCGTTAGTTGCTGCAACATCTGCTATACTCTGGGCAGGGTCGGATAGTTCGGAGAAAGCCTCGTCAACAAAAAGCAACGTTTTGTTCTCAGCGCAGCGCTGAGCCAGAACTATCAGGTCACTACGAGAGACCAATTTGCCTGTGGGGTTGTTAGGATTACATAAGAAAAGAATTTTGGACTTTTTAAGCAATGCATCGGACACATTGAAGATCGCATCGTCGCATATGTGCAGGAAACTTGCCCCGAACATCCTACACTGCTGCTCATATTCATCGAATGTCGGTTGTGATATGATGACCATATCACCCTTCTCAATTATGCATTCTGCAACGAGCCTGATGATCTCTGATGAACCGTTTCCAGGGATGATGTTCTCAGCTTGTATCTGCATTCCTAAAAAACACGCTGCAGCATCCCGGAATTCCTGATAGCGGTTATCAGGATACTGGTTGATCCTTTCAAGCGCCTTTTGCATGATCTGCTGGAGGTCCAGACCGCTGCCTGGATATTCAAAAGGACTACCCAATGGATTGATATTTGCACTAAAATCCAGTATCTCTGATTCCGGAATATCATACTTTTGAGCATTCTTGCGAATCAATCCGCCATGTACGCAGGGTGGAAGGTCCAGTATAGATTTTCTAAGGGGAAGTGTGGTATTATTTTCTGGCAACTTGATCGAGCACATTTTACGCACAGCAGATATATTAAGTTAATTAAGTCAGATTCCCGATAGGCTAATTTTATATCTAAAAACTTTGAGCAGAAACTGATCAAAATCCCTGATAATGAACATATGAAAATTCAAGCAAACCCATCATTACTCATAAATTACAAAAGAGAACATATGAACTTTTATTCACAACTTTTTTCTGTGAAAAACTATCACCAGTTCAAATAAGGTGATAGCTTATTCCAGATAAGAATATAACCCATAACCAGCATCAGGAGTGAGAGTATCCATGACCACCTGAATATTCGTGCCAGGTTTTCGGGTTTCATCAAATAAGCTATGACCCTATCGGCCAGAGTTGGCCGAACCGGAGGTTCCACTTGCATGAACAGTAAAAGACCTATTTTTTGATTCTCTTGAGCCTGAAGGTGTTTTCACGCTCCATCTCTTCAAGGCGCAGCTGGATGAAGTTCATCACTTCGGTAAGTTCAGGAATTACCTTGAACTCAAGGGCATTCACACGGCGCTTGGTCTTCTCGATGTCCTCAAGCAACCGTTTCATAGTTGTCTCGATCTCGGCTGCAAGGATGATCTTCTCCACCAGATTCTCATAACCATCGGCAGCCTCATCGATATACGAACTTGTTCCAAGTACACCGTATCCCCGATTATACATGGGCTTGCGTACACTTGATGATTCGATCTTCGGTACAACAACACCCATTATGTTGCGGCTTTCAAGCTTGATCTGGGGGGCGTCCTTTAAAGCAAATGCTGTGGACTTCACTGTGACCGTACCTTCAATGGAATTTGCAATACCGATCTTCTCATTTGCTTTTTCAAAGGCTGCATCCAACTCGGCCCGCACATCCTTTGCCCTGCCCAGGATCTCAAAGAACTCCAGGATAAGACCATCCCTTTTCATCTTCAGCAGTTTGTGACCACTCTCGGAAAGCTTGATCTTCTTCTTAAGTTCAATAAGTTCAGACCGGGTTGGCTTTACGTCCTTTATACCCATGATAGATCACTCGTTTTAAAACCTACTCGCCTTTTCCCTGATG
This sequence comes from Methanosarcinaceae archaeon, assembly GCA_016935475.1. Taxonomy (GTDB): domain Archaea; phylum Halobacteriota; class Methanosarcinia; order Methanosarcinales; family Methanosarcinaceae; genus JAFGQV01. The sequence goes on along the minus strand of JAFGQV010000076.1, from coordinate 3,068 downwards.
TGCAGGATGGTACTTCTCAATGAACTTGTTATCGATCCTGCTTAGCTGCGTCTCAGGAAGTTCTGATAGTATATCCCATGCAACTTTAAGGGTATCCTCAATACTCCGGTCCTCGTCCCTGCCCTGGCGTACAAACCTGTCCTCAAACAGGTCAGCAAACTCCAGGAGCCCCTGGTCCCTCTCAGACAGAGCATCCTTACCTACTATCGCCACAAGACCACGCAGGTCAAGACCTTCTGCATAACCTGCATACAGCTGGTCAGATACTGCCTTATGGTCTTCCCTGGTCTTACCTTCTCCGATACCGGAGTTCATCAAACGGGATAGAGAAGGCAGTACATTGATCGGGGGATAGATACCTTTCCTGTGAAGTTCCCTTGAAACCACGATCTGTCCTTCAGTGATATATCCTGACAGGTCAGGGATCGGGTGGGTAATATCATCACCAGGCATTGTAAGGATCGAGAACTGTGTAACTGTGCCTTTCTTACCTTTGATAACACCTGCCCTCTCATAGAGCGAAGCAAGGTCAGTGTACATGTAACCAGGATAACCACGCCGCCCTGGTACTTCTTCACGGGCTGCGCCCATCTGGCGGAGTGCTTCACAGTAGTTCGTGATATCCGTAAGGATAACGAGAACCTGCATGTCATGTTCATACGCAAGGTACTCAGCAGCTGTAAGTGCCATTCTTGGGGTGATGATACGCTCTACTGCCGGGTCATCTGCAAGGTTCAGGAACACCACAGCCCTCTCAAGCGCACCGGTCTTCTCGAAATCCTCCATGAAATACTGGGCTTCCTCATTGGTAATTCCCATTGCTGCAAAGACCACGGCAAACTCTTCATCAGAGCCTATAACCTTTGCCTGCCTTGCGATCTGGAGTGCAATCTCATTATGCGGAAGACCTGAACCTGAGAAGATCGGAAGTTTCTGGCCACGCACAAGGGTGTTTGTACCATCGATAGTGGAAATACCGGTCTGGATAAAATCCTCTGGTGGCATTCGGGAATACGGGTTCATTGCCGCACCTATGATATCTGCCATCTTGTCAGGTACGATACGGGGACCGCCATCAAGAGGATCACCTGCTCCCGAAAGAATTCGACCAAGCATATCTTTTGAGACAGGCAGTTTGATGGTCTCGCCTGTGAATACCACACCGGACTCATCATTAAGCCCCCCGGTACCTTCGAATACCTGAACTACTACAATATCTGCCGAGGTATCAAGGACCTGTCCTCTTTTAGTGGTACCATCCGGCAGGTTGATATGGACCAGTTCACCGAAACCTACAGGCTCTGTTTTTTCAAGAAAGATAAGCGGTCCTGAAATTTCTACAATCGTTTTGTATTCCTTGGTCATGTCTATTTGCCTCCGATCCGTGCAAATTCTTTATCCATCTTGCTCAGGACGACATTAAGTGCAGTTTCAAAGTCCTCTTCGAATTTCACCTTTGCAAGTTCGTCCTTTGATTCCAGCGTTATGATGTCTGTCATGGGCACACCGGACTCAAGTGCCGCATTTGCCATGTCACTGAACTTGAAAATCGCTTTTAACAGCTTGTACTGCTTATCAAAGGCACAGTAAGTATCAACCGGATGGAACGCATTTTGCTGAAGGAAGTATTCCCGAACCATACGGGCGATCTCGAGGGAAAGTTGCTGGTCTTCCGGCAGTGCATCAGAACCTACCAGTTGCACGATCTCCTGAAGTTCTGCTTCCTTCTGCAACAGTTCCATTGAATTGTCCCTGAGCTCTACCCAATCCGTAGCAACATTTTTCCCGAACCACTCCGAAAGGCTCTTGGAATAAAGACTGTAACTGGTTAGCCAGTTGATCGAAGGGAAATGTCTCCTTTGTGAGAGTTTTGCATCCAGTGCCCAGAATACTTTTACGATACGAAGTGTGTTCTGGGTAACAGGTTCTGAGAAGTCGCCGCCTGGTGGGGAAACCGCTCCAATTACAGTAATCGAACCTTCATCACCGGAAAGCGAATTTACACATCCAGCACGTTCATAGAATTCGGACAATCTGGCAGAAAGATATGCAGGATAACCTTCCTCACCAGGCATTTCTTCAAGCCTGGATGATATCTCCCTCATTGCTTCTGCCCATCTGGACGTGGAATCTGCCATGAGTGATACGTCATATCCCATGTCACGGTAATATTCTGCAATTGTGATCCCTGTATAAACAGACGCTTCACGAGCTGCTACAGGCATGTTGGATGTGTTTGCAATGAGCACTGTTCGCTCCATAAGTGGACGACCTGTCTTTGGGTCTTCCAGTTCAGGGAACTCGTTAAGTACATCAGCCATCTCGTTACCACGCTCACCGCATCCGATATATACCACGATATCGGTGTCACTCCACTTCGCAAGCTGCTGCTGGGTAACTGTTTTACCTGAACCAAATGGTCCCGGGATCGCTGCTGTTCCGCCTTTTGCCACCGGGAACAGACCATCAAGGATCCGCTGCCCTGTGATCAACGGTTTGTCTGGCATACGTTTTTTGGATACGGGACGCGGTACTCTTACAGGCCATTTCTGCATCATGGATAATTCTGTACCATCAGATAACACACAGACAGTATCATCAACAGTGAATTCCCCGCCTTTGATCTCGGATACAGTGCCTGATACTTTTGGTGGTACCATGATCTTATGTTCGATGTTCATAGTTTCCTGGACAGTACCAATGACCGAACCACCTTTAACCTCATCTCCCACGCTAACTGTGGGTTTGAAATCCCATAACTTTTCATGGTCAAGACCGCTGGCAGTCACACCCCTCTCAATAAAGTTTCCCATTTTCTCCTGGAGTACCTTAAGAGGTCTCTGAATCCCATCATAAATGCTTTCCAGTAATCCTGGTCCAAGTTCCACTGATAAAGGCATCCCGGTGTTGACCACAGGTTCACCAGGTCTGATACCTGATGTATCTTCATACACCTGCACAGTGGATTTTTTTCCTTGAATTTTAATGACTTCGCCCATTAATCCTTCATGACCGACCTTAACCACATCATACATCCTTGGATTAATGCCGGTAACCATGGCCACGGG
>JAFGQV010000075.1 GCA_016935475.1 Methanosarcinaceae archaeon | reverse complement strand
ATTCTATAAAATCTATTATAAAATATATATTTTCATAGTTCCTGAATATTAAAAACAACTCGTAAAATACATAACTATTTACCCTAATTAATACCTGTATTTCTGCAAGCATTTCTCTTTGCAGGAGTATCCAGATGACATTTGGACACATCATTGATAAACTATTATACCGGAAACCAAAAGAGATCGGTATGATCGATGTCAAAGACGAAGTGCCAGAGGCAACATTAATCAGTAATAATTTATACAAAGTTAATGCTGCAGGTTTTTTTGAGAAGGTTGTGAATTCAGACATCCCTTCCATTGTTGACTTCTACGCAGAATGGTGCGCCCCTTGCAACCACATGGCACCTATTTTAAAGAGGATCGCACCCGAATACGATGGAGTGATCAAGTTTCTAAAAATAGACCTTGACGAATCACCGGAAGTTGCCAGCCACTTTAAAATAAATGCAATACCAACTCTCATGTTGATAAAAGATGGAATGATAATTAGAACCATGGTGGGCTATACGGATGAAAAGAAGATCCGACGGTCCATTGATAAGATATTAATAGAAGAATATTAAAAAATTACAATATGATCTGGAGCTGAAACATGAACGAACACGAAGAACTGAAACAACAGATATTCGAAAGGACTTCCAAGTATGCTGAAAAAGCCGGATACAAGCTAAATCCAGACAAAGAGATACTGGATATTGTTGTTGAAGGACTTGCCACGAATAAAGAAAAATATGGTAAACAGTACTGCCCCTGCCGGATCGTAACAGGTGATGAGGAACAGGACCGCAAAATAATCTGCCCGTGCGCCTATCATAAAGACGAGATCGAAAAGAACGGCATGTGTCATTGTGTGCTGTTCTTCAGAGAGGATTGGTCAAACCACTCCGACATAGAATCAGAATAAATGACAATCGCAAATATCCGATCCCCCTGGTGAGGACGATGGCCAATGTAATGGAGATATACCAGTTACTTCCTAAAACCAATTGCAAGAAATGTGGGAAATCCACCTGTATGGCTTTTGCGGTTGCGCTCCTATCATGGGAAGTTGCAGTAGAGGATTGTCCCCCCTTAAAGGATGTGGAATTCAAGAATAATTACGAAAAACTTCTGGAAATGGTTGCACCCGTCGAAGGTTCCACGGAAACCGGACTGATCGTTCATGAAGACAAATGTTTTGGGTGCGGCAACTGTGTAGTGGCATGTCCGGTCAATGTTGCGAATGATCCACATGGAGCAGGTATCGGACGAGCCCCGACAAATGATAAATTGATCCTTCGGGTTGAAGATGGCATTGTGCGGGCTTTCAACATCCAGGAATGCCGAAGATTTGGTGAAAACCGGATTCTCTGCAACCTCTGTATTATAACATGCCCGACAGAAGCAATTGAATTTGTATGATGAGTATGAAATAACATACATGCGTATGAAAGTTATGATCCAGTATGAAAATTCTTTTTGTTAATTAATGGTGAATTGCTTGAATAAAAACTATTACGTATGCACCGGATGTGCGCTGCTTTGTGACGACATCGAAGTTGAAGTGAGCGGTGACCACATAACCAAGATCAAAACGGTGTGCAGAAAAGGATTTTCACGTATTGGAGGATGTATCGAACCCATGCCATGCACCTCTGACGGAAAAAGTGTTGATATTACTACAGCAATTAAAGATGCGGCAAGTATCCTGATGAACGCGGATAACCCCCTCATTTTTGGACTTGGGAACTCGACCAGTGGGGCACAGAAGCAGGCAATCGAACTTGCAAAACGAATCGGTGCAGTCATTGATGACAGCTCATCTTTTTGCCAGGGCCCCATCATTGAAGCAATATTACATGAGAAAATCCATACCTGTACGCTGGACGATGTGCGCAACAGAGCAGATGTGATTGTTTATTGGGGCGCTGACCCTTCGAACTCGCATCCACGGCATCTTTCAATGCATTCCTATTTCCCTCGTGGTGAAGAGCGCCAGCATGGCTGGGAAGATGACCGCACTGCCATTGCGATAGATGTAAGGAGATCCCACACTGCAAAGATATGCGGGAACAGGTTCTACCAGATACCACTGCATACCGACGCATTTTTGATTGAAGCACTTATCGATGCACTTTCAGGAAAAGTACCAAAGGTGCCTTTTGAGTATGATATAAAGAAGATACTTGAACTTGCAAATGTTTTAAAGAAAGCTCAATTTGGTGTTATTTTTGCAGGTCTTGGGGTTGTTTATTCCATTGGGGACATGGGAACCATGACCAGATTAATGGATAAACTCAACGAGGTATCCAATTTCCACTTAATACCAATGATGGGTCATTACAATATGCGAGGTTTTAACCAGAACCTGTTCGAAGCGACGGGCTATTTTAACCGGGTAAAGTTCGAAAAGAGAGAGAACGGCTTTGATGTGAAACACGGTGTCGATTATTCCATTATGGAAGTGCTGAATACAAAAAAAACAGATGCTGCACTTATCATTGGCTCTGATCCAATGTCATGTTTGCCGCGTTCCACCGCAGAATACCTGTCAGAGATTCCGCTGGTTTCGATTGGCCCCTGCGAAAACTTTACGTCCAGAGTGGCAAAAGTGACAATTCCCTCTGCGTTAAGTGGAGTTGAGTGCGGCGGGAGTGCGGTCCGGATGGATGGGGTTAAAGTGACATTTGAGCCAATGATCAAAACAGCACGTCTTTCAGATGAAGAGATACTAAAACGGATCATGGAGGCTATTTAATGGAACTTGGAAAGTTTCTCACCGCACCAGAATACGGGTTTGTGATCGTGACCTACAGGGACATTTTCCAGAGCGCAGCCCTTGAGAAAAGCCGGTTTGGTGAAGAATACAGAAAGCTTTCGGCTGTGATAAAGATGGATTCCGGAGATATTAAAAAATTGGGTGTCGTCGAAGGAGACACAGTTGTGGTGAAGAATGCCTGTGGAAAGGTGGTTGTGAGAGTAGAGGAATCCGGTTACGATGTTCCCCATCAGGGAGTGGCATATATGCCAAACAGTCCGTGGTCAAATTCCCTGGTTTCTGCTGATACGGGCGGGACAGGTGTGCCAAAATACAAGATGATCAAAGTGATGGTATCTAATGCAAGGGGAGAGGCCATCACTGGGATGATGTGATGTAAATAAATTGTATACCATCTAATATATTGAATATAAACTATATAATTTAACATGTATAATCTACGTATAATACTAACGCGAGGGTGCTGTTGTTTACCATCGACCTCATCCGAAACGTATATATAATGAAAACACGTTAAGTGGTCGACTACCTCTTTATTTTATAATAATGGGCCGGTAGCTCAGTCAGGCGGAGCGATGGACTCTTAATCCATCGGCCAGGGGTTCAAATCCCTTCCGGCCCGCTTTTTCTTTTCTTTAAATTGCATCAAGTACAGCCCTTGCAAATCTTCTGGCACTTCGTGGATCACGCCCTGTGATAACATTATCTGAGACAATGACATCCTTGTCCACATAGACCACACCACATTTCTCCAGTTCCTTGATGGATTCCGGATCCTGGAACACAGTACATTTCCTGCCATCCAGAACACCGGCTCTTGCAAGGACCACTGGGGATAGACAGATCGCAGATACAACCATATTCTGCTCGTTAGCATCAATGACCAGTTGCCGCAGTTCTAAGTTATCCCATAAGTATTTCTTCGAACCACCTCCACCGACAATTGTGATCCCATTATATTCATTTATGTTCACATCTGCTATTGCAACATCTGGTTTGACCGTTGCCCCAAGCATCCCTCTGGCTACATCCGTACTTGTGCTGGCTATGGTCACAGTTACCCCACTATCCTCGAATATTCTCTTTGGTTCTAAGAGTTCCTCATCTCTGAAATTCTCTGGTGCGATCACCATCAATATTTTTTCGTTCACATTAGTTGACATCATTTCACAAACCCCCCTCTCCCGAACACATCCAGTTGCAGTGCGGCTACAACCACTATCATAAATGTCTTTATGCACACTATATCACCCCCTTTAGATACACTACTTACAACACAATATTGAGTGGAATAATTATTGTTGGCTTCTTACACCCCTAAATCCTTGTAAAACAAATCCCTTTTTTCTACACTGATTCAGTTTTCTCAATCTCGCCATCCATACTAAATGTTATGATCTCATTTCCATGCATCAAATTGACCTTTATATTGCATCTGGTACTTATTTGAGTTGCAATGCCTTTTAAGAAATCCAAATCTCTCTCTTCCATCCCGGTGATCGTACATGTGTCTGGCTGATCAGGATCAGCGCTTACAACACATTCATAGATAAACGAAGGGTTATTTGGCTTTGAAAGTCGGCTTAACAATGACCGCTTTTCTTTTTTATAGACGGGTGTGAACCTCTTTTTTTGTCCTAACTTATAGTCCATACTTAACAAAACAGATTCTACCTTTTCATTCAATTCAGGTGATCTTTCCTGTGTATCTTTATCCATATCATCACTCTCCGGATTATTCGAACTGTTCCTTGCTCCCACTACCTCCTACCAACGAGTGCACCAGATAAACCAAGGACATGACCAGAACGATCGTAGCACCGGAAGGTACATCAAAAAGATACGAGAGCCATATCCCTCCTATGCTAAAAACTGCACCGAACAGGATGGAAAGCATCATCATTTTTTTAAGATCGGCTGTGAACTGCCGGCTTAAAGCTGCCGGGATAGTCAGCAGCGCAATTACGAGGATAATACCCACCACCCGTATCAGTACCACAACTGTAAGGGCGATCAGGCATAGGAGTACAAGATATAAACGTTCTGCAGGAACACCGAGCACCTCAGTGAATTCCTCATCGAAACACAAAGCAAGAAATTCCTTATAAAACGAATACACCACCAGGATGATTACCGTATCAAGGGTTAGCATCAACAGAACATCAGAGAACGGAACTGTTAGGATGTTCCCAAAGAGGTACGTCATAAGGTCAGGGGCATAACCCGGTGTCAAACTGACAAAAATAATTCCTATGGACATTCCCAATGCCCATAAAATCCCAATCGCGGTGTCTTCCGGTATTTTGGATCGTTTGCTCACCAGACCCATGCTTAGTGCCGAAGCAATGCTAAAGGGCAGTACCCCGAAGATAGGATTGATACCCAGATAGTATCCTAACCCGACCCCTCCAAAAGAAGCATGGGCTATTCCGCCACTGATAAAAACAATTCGCTTAACCACTACATACACTCCGATAATACCACAGGCGATACTGGCAAGTATTCCTGCTGCAATGGCATTTCTCACAAATTCGTAGTGTAGCAGTTCCATCATGTAAAATATCCCATTAATGTTTCTTTAATACCCTGTGCGGAACACCGTGAGCGATCAGGTCCACCGGGCATTGGTATGCAGCATCGAGATCCTCCGGGGTCAGTTCCTTTGAATTGTGATAATAAAGGGTATGGTTCAGGCAGGCGATCTTATCCACTAGAACCGAAACTGCACCAATATCGTGAGAGACCATAACGATCGCCATCTTTGCTTTAAGTTTTTCTAACATTTCATAGAACTCGTCCCGCATGACCGTATCTATACCTGTGGTGGGTTCATCCAGAAGAAGCAGTTTTGGGTCACCTACCACTGCCCTTGCAATAAAAACCCTCTGCTGCTGTCCACCCGATAAACTTCCGATCTGCCAATCCCTGTATTCAAGCATTTCCACAGTCTTAAGGGCATCAAGGGCAGCTTTTTTATCCTTTTCACTGTACCTTTTGAGCAGTCCGGTGTGTCCCATGCGCCCCATCAATACGACATCCCAGACCGTTATCGGAAAGTTCGGGTCGAATAGACTGTATTGGGGAACATATCCAACATCCTTCCTGCTGTTATGAGGAGTGTCCCCAAAGACCTTTATCTCTCCTTTTGTGGGTTTTACCAATCCTAAAATGGTCTTGAGCAGGGTGCTTTTTCCCCCACCGTTCGGACCAATGACGCCCAGAAAATCGTGATCTTTTACAACGAGATTTATCTCTTTGAGTATATGTAGACCATCATAAGAAACCCAGACGTCCTTAAAAACGATGACTTCACGATCCATGTTCATTCCAGACTTTGTTTGATATTCTCTGTAACTTCATGCATGTTTGTGATGTAGTCCTTTGCCAGAGGGTCTAAAGGAATTACAGTGCAGCCGATATCCTTTGCAATTACCTCTGCACTTCTGGTACTGAACTGGGGTTGTACGAAGATATAACTGATGTTCTTTTCTTTAGCGGTCTCGATAATGTATTCCATATCACTGAGACTTGGCTCCTTGCCTTCGCTCTCAACAGCTATCATTGTCAGGTTGTAGTCCCGTGAATAATAACCCCATGAAGGATGAAAAACCATGAAATTACGATTACTGAAACCTGATAATGATCTGTTGATCCCTGCATCCAGTTCCTCAAGATCGCGCAGGTACTGCTCTTTGTTCTGGTAATAATGTTCCTCGTTTTCCGGGTCCACCTGAACCAGACCCCTGTAGATGTTCTCTACCTGTACCATGGCACAACGGGGAGATAGCCAGATATGCGGATCACCGGATATCAGGTCAACACCCTCCGAGGTATCGACGATCAGCATATCCGGGTTTGCAGACCTTATCTTATCCAGCCACACGTCCTCAAAGGGAAGACCGGATCCTACTCTGGCATACATTCTTGCACTGCTTACCATCTTTAGCTGGCTTGCGGTGGGCTCATAGGTGGCAGGGTTTGCACCCGGTGGTATCATTTCTATGACCTGCACCTCATCTCCGCCCACGTGCTCTACAAAATCGACCTGTGGCAGGATGCTGACTATGACAACGAAATTGTCCGGACCTGATTGCTGTTCTGGTGTCTGTTCTATACATCCGTTACCCAAAAGAACAGCAATTAGAAGTGTTATGATTGCCACTGTTCTGGTGTTCATTTTAGTCAGGCCCCACTTTCAAGATAATCTACGAGTATTATTGTACTGATTATGTAAATACTTTTCATAATCCATGAACGATTAACAGATGCGTCCGTCCTGATGCGACCGGTTGAACGATTCCATTGGTACGTTTTAAAGTCCTAATTTATTTTAGCAATATTTTTGTAGTGGAAGATAGAAGTGAACAGCTGATATGAATTTATGTGAAGTAAATAATTGTTTATGGACCTTAAAAATCCAAAATCCGTTTCAGGGTAGTGGAAAGTATGGCGAATGAATTGGATTTTCTGGTGGATACGAAAAAAGATGATAAACACCTGTCCAAAACATTTATTCTTGGATTAACACTCTTTATTTGTCTATTAACCTCCTATTATTTTCATTTTATCTTAAAAACGGAAATTATCCATACTCACCTTTTTTTTGTGCCGATCGTTCTTGCAAGTTTATGGTGGGCACGTAAAGGTATAGTGGTTAGTTATATCCTTGCTTTAGCGCTGATAGTTATGCATATCCTAAGTCCGGTTGAGAAAAGTATATGGCTGGACCTGACGCGTGCATTCGTGTTTGTGATTGTAGGCACTCTGGTTGCCATTCTGAATGAAAAAAATATGATATTGATAGATAAACTGCAGCAAAGTGAGGATAAACTTGAAGGGATTGTGAACTCTGTAACGGATCCCATTTTTATGGTGGATGAGCAATTTACTATAATATGGGCCAATGACATTGCAAAGAGTGTTTACAGAGCAGACATGATTGGTGAGAAATGCTATAGTGTTTGTCAAAAGCTTGATGAAGTTTGTGAATCCTGTATTGCAAGAAAATGTTTTGAGGATGGCAAAGTCCACGAATTTGAGACGGAAACCATTGGGAAAGATGGGGATAAATATAAAATCTGGTGTACAGCCAGCGTAGCCGCATGGCATGAAGATGGCACTCCCAAAATGATAGTGGAGAGTTTACGCGACATCACGGAACGCGAGAAAAACGAGGAAATATTGAGGGAATCGGAGAAAAAGTACTCAACTATTGTGGAAAATGGGAATGACGGAATTATTTTCATTCAAGATGGTTTACTGAAATTTGCGAATCAGAAGATATATGAAATGACGGGCTTCACCAGAGAAGAATCAATTGGAAGACCATTTTTAGAAGGTATCGCACCTGAATACAGGGAATTTGTTAAGAAAATGAGTCAAAATAGATTGAAAAGTGTGGGAAAAGTCCCATCAAATTATGAAATAGAAATGCTGTCGAAGGATGGAAATAAAATACCAGTTGATGTTAATATTTCCCTGATTGAATATGAGGCCAGACCCACGACATTGGTAATTCTAAGGGATATAACGGAACGCAAGAAAGCAGAGAAAATGCTGAAGGCTTCGGAGAAAAAGTACTCAACTCTTGTAGAAAAAGGAAATGACGGAATTATTTTTCTTCAAGATGGGATACTGAAATTTGCAAACAAAAAGATGGCTGAAATGACTGGCTTCGCTATAGAGGAAGGGATTGGAAGACCATTTTTAGAATTCGTATCACCAGAATTCTGGGAACTAGCACAGGAGCGATATCTACAAAGTTTGAACAGTAATGGAGAAACACTATCAAGTTATGTAGTAGACATTCTCTCTAAAGATGGTACGAAAATTCCAGTTGAAATTAGTCCTTCTCTAATTGAATATGAAGGCAAACCCGCATTTATGGCGATTATAAGGGATATCATCGAACACAGGAAAGCTGAGAATATCCTGCAGGAACAAAGAGAATTTGCTGCAAATATGATTAACTATTCTGCAGTGCCGACTTTTGTTATAGACTCACAGCATACGGTCCTGCAATGGAATAAAGCCTGTGAAGATCTCACAGGTATTAAGGCATCTGATATAGTTGGCACTGATAACCACTGGAAGGCTTTCCATGCTTATAAGAGATCATGCCTTGCTGATATAATTATCAATAAAGAGTTCCACGGACTACCTGGCTATTATGACAAGTATGAGAGATCCGAGCATATAGTAAATGGTTTGCATGCTGAAAACTGGGTCCAAAATATGGGTGGAAAGAGTAGATATCTGATTTTCGATGCTGCCCCTATAAATGACAGAGAAGGCAAGTTGATCGCTGTCGTGGAAACACTGCAGGACATCACAGAACTAAAGAAAATGGAAGAAATGCGCCTTGAAAATGAACGCCTTGTTTCAGCAAACAAAACAAAATCAGAGTTTCTAAGTGTAATGAGCCATGAACTGCGCACACCCCTGACTTCCATTATCGGTTATTCAATGCTATGCAAGGAGAGAAGATCGTGCGAACTGGACGAAAAACAGGGGTTCTACATGGATAAGATCCTGAGCTGCGGTTTACACCTGCGTGATCTTATCAACAGTACGCTTGATCTGGCAAAAATAGAAGCAGGGAAGATGGAAATATCAATAGGGGATATGTCTGTGCCTGAGACCGTAACCGAGATCATGGAACTTGTTCAAGAAAGAGCTGCACAGCATGACGTGGTACTCAGGACAGAATTCGATCCTGACCTTGATCTCATAAAAGCGGACTCACAAAAGTTCAAGCAGATTCTTTTCAATCTGCTAAGTAACGCGATCAAATTCAGCAAAGAAGATGGAGGAATTGTTACTATCCGATCAAAAAAGGATGGTGATATGGCGATGATCTCAGTCTCGGACACCGGCATAGGGATAAAAAAAGAAGATGTTCCAAAACTGTTCAAGGAATTTGGGCAGCTTGATGAGGGAACGTCCAGAAAATATGAAGGTACCGGACTTGGACTTGCCATTACAAGGCAGCTTGTAAAAATGCATGGTGGCACGATCAAGGTCGAAAGTGAGTATGGCGAAGGGAGCAGTTTTACTTTTTCAATTCCCATAGGGACGGAAAAGAAAGATTAGTCGGCAATCTACGTTCCCTTATAACAATGGTCTTTATTGTACTTTGACCATGTGTTTTTCGGGACAGGACCTGCTGCATTTTATAGGTACTGACGTTTCAATGGAAACGTTAATATTGTATGGGTTATTTTTGTGGTCCATGTACCATTCAAAATTAAACGACCTTGGAAGATGACTATGCACTGGCGAGAAAACGATTTACTTGCAGCAATGCAAGAAGAAAAACTGACAACCAGCGAGATAGTAAGCAGGGTAACCATGTGTAAGGCCACTGCTCTTAAGTATCTGGGGGAATTGCAAGAAAAGGGTTTAGTGGACTGCGAAATGATTGGTCCCACAAAAGTCTGGTTTCTAAAAAATAACAGTGACAAGCAACAAAAGAAGATCAAAGTACTGGTCGTCGATGATGATGAGAACGTAATTACTATTATCCAGGATTTTCTTGAACCTTACCCATTTGAAGTTTTTGATGCCACAAATGGAAAAGAAGCGATTGGCATGGCTTTTGCTAAATCGCCTGATGTCATTGTTCTGGATATAATGATGCCCCATATGAATGGTTACATGGTTTGCGAGGAATTAAAGAAACATGACCATACAAAAGACATTCCTGTAATAATATTGTCTGCCAGGACCAGTGTGGAGGATAAACTCAAGGCAATGGAAATGGGCATAAACGATTATATCGGAAAACCTTTTGACCCAAGGGAACTGGAAGCAAGAATAAAAATGGTACTGAAGCAAACTTCCTGATTCCTGCTATTTTTTTTAATGAACGATTTGCTTTTTTAGTGGGCATTCTTTAAGAACACACACCAAAAAGAACAAATAAGAGCCCCCGCACTTGTGTGTCCCAACCCGCTCGACCTTTATAACACCAAACGGTAAAACATCCATTGGTGTAATTATATTTAAATCTATCTAAACAAGTCGTGCATTTTTAAACGGTTCGCTAAAGTAGTTGCAGATGGTTCTTACAATCCTCTTTTTTTGAAAGAACACAACTACTGACAGGAAAAATTCCGTTCATCAAAAAACTGATAATTGCTAATTATCCGGTACTGTGGATAATTTAAAATCTTATTTTGGGGCAGATGTCTGATAAAAAATGCAACAAATGAACACTTAAGTTAGTTTGCGCAGCTAAGAAGAGATAATAATGTTGCACCATAAAAAGGATATCAGAAAAGAGAAGGAAATTAAAAGTGAGGCTAAAAGATTGAATTTATGGGGAATGAATCAAGGATACCTAAACCCAACCCCATAAAATTAAAGAAATGAAAACTTAGTCTTCTTCTACTTTTTCTCCAAAAGCGAATTTCCTCATCACTTTGGTGATTTTTATGGTCACGTCATCGCCGACTTTTGTTTGCGGGACAAAGATAACAAAGCCCTCTACCCTGGCAATGCCATCGCCTTCTTTTGCAATATCTTCGATCGTTACGTCATAAGATTCTCCAGCTTCCACCGGAGCACTAGATTCCGTATTTCTAAACAAAATATAACACATCCTTTTAATTCAGATTATCAACGATCTTGGGAAACAAAACTGCAAAAATAGTAAACCCATTTAATGCCGTATCCCTATCACCAAAACAATTTCAAATCTCAAACTACTGTTATGTCTTTTGATATATAATGTCTTTGCCCATCAAAACATTGCTTCTAATTCGGGTCCCAGAAAACTTGATCTTCAGAGCAAAAAGGCTACCGGGTTATATCTTCCTGGGGTCCGTGATCTCACCTGTCAGTGCGGATGCTGCTGCTGTTGCCGGGGAACCAAGATATACATACGAATCCGGGCTGCCTTCCCTGCCTTTGAAATTACGGTTAGATGTGGCAAGCCCCACCTCACCGTCACCAAGAAGCCCGAAGGAACCTCCCATACACGGTCCGCAGCATGGCGACTCTACAATAGCACCTGCTTCCATGAACTGCTTGATATACCCTGCATGCAGCACTTTCATGTATTCGGTCCTTGACGCCGGTATTATCAACAGGCGTACACCTTTTGCAACAGGTTCGTCTCCCATCAGTTTTGCCACGATCTCAATGTCCTCGAAACGTCCGTTGGTACATGAACCCACAAAGACCTGGTCGACCTTTGTGCCCTCCACCTCGGTCACAGGTTTTACGTTATCCACATTATGCGGACATGCTACCTGAGGTTCAAGGTCAGAGACGTCATACTCGTGATACCCGGAATATTCTGCATCATCATCTGACTTCCAGTAAGGGTCAAATTCATAGTCTGGTATCCGCCCTTTGAGGTACTCTCCGGTTATACTGTCCGCCTCGATAATCCCGGCTTTGGCTCCCATCTCGATCGCCATATTGGACATGGTCATGCGCTCAGACATTAGCATGTTCCGAAGGGTTGAGCCTCCATACTCGGCTGCCTTGTACCTGACACCATCTGCACCCACATCACCTATTAGGTGCAGTATCAGATCCTTGGAATAAACGCGGTCAGGCAGTTTCCCTTCTATCTCGAACCTGATGGTCTCGGGCACCCTGAACCAGAGTTTACCGGAAGCGAACACTGCCGCCATATCGGTCGAACCGATACCTGTTGAGAACGCCCCCAGCGCACCGTATGCACAGGTATGCGAATCAGAACCTACGACAAGGTCTCCTGGCCTTACATGTCCCTTTTCCGGCATAACCTGATGGCACACACCCTCATAAACATCATAATTGAGAATTCCCTGCTCTTTTGCAAATTCCCTGAGCATGATATGATTCGCTGCTGCATTTAAGGAATCTGCCGGAACCTGATGGTCAAAGATAATTACGATCTTGCTTGGGTCCCATACTTTTTTCTCTTCCCTGTCACGCAGTATCTCATAAAAACCTTCTACTGCAAGAGGACCTGTAATATCATG
This sequence comes from Methanosarcinaceae archaeon, assembly GCA_016935475.1. Lineage (GTDB taxonomy): Archaea > Halobacteriota > Methanosarcinia > Methanosarcinales > Methanosarcinaceae > JAFGQV01. The sequence goes on along the minus strand of JAFGQV010000075.1, from coordinate 4,872 downwards.
GGTCATTGCACGGTCGATATTTGCAAATACAAAGTCCCCGCTTTTTACACTCTTTCCGCTTGCCTTTGAAAATATCTTCTCAGAAATTGTCATCTGATGATCAGAATTAATGGACATGTTAATCTTGCATTCAAATGTCGATATTATAAATAAATCAATCGATGGCATACATGGGTCATCATTGGAACTTCCCGACGATCCTGTGCATACCATCGCTGTCATGGACAACGTACACGATCCGCCCTTCTTTTGCGCGGCGGGCTGCGATATCAAGACCACCACCATCGTCAGCATTGAAATCCCGGAACTTCCGGTAGAGCGATATTGTGTCCCTGGTCTCTGCTATATACCTCCTGACCACATCCTGTGCGAGTTTAAGGCTTTCTGATCCTGATATCTTATGTCCCAGACCCTCACATTCCGACACCTGAAGTTCCATACTTTCCATGTAGAAAGGATATGTACTGCACAGCATGGGGCGTGCATCATAAATCTTGCACCTGTTCTGGCACTCTTTCTCATCCCCGATGAAACTGCAATCCCCATTACTTTTACGCCTGAGCATCCACCCGAAAGTATGGATGTTTCCTTCTGTATCGAGATCAATACCCGGGATATCAGGGGTCTCAGAGGAAAAAGAAAACGGTCCAGGATCGTCCGGTAACATCGGCGTGACGATCCCACTTTTTGATAGACCTGTATGTTCTGCGATCTTCAGTATATCTTTTTGGGTTAAAAGAACACGATTATCCCCAAATGCTGCCCTGCAGCAGTGACCGCACTTTTGACAGGAAAAACCGATCTCCCGGATCTTCGATGCAACCCTTGCTATGTTGATATCCAGGGCATCGGATAGTTCCTGTTCTAATTCTTCTATAAAGAGTGAAATGTACCTTGATCTTACAAAATCACTATTCGTTCGATTCCTCCACACCAACAACGCCAAGGAATTTTTTCACTACAGCCTCATTAACAAGTCTCAGAAGCGTTTGCCTGTCCTTTGAAGCACTGAACACTCCCAGTGGGATCTGCCCGGCTGCTGCTGTTGCATGCCCACCCGCATCCTCTCCAAAAGCCCGCTTCATGACCTCCCCCAGATTCACCCTGATATCATTGCTCCTGCCAGAGATGAATATGTTATCTTCGGATACACCGAATACGATGGACGTGGAAATTCCTTCAAGGTTCAACAGGTAATCTGCAGCCTGTGGAAGTGCATCGCGGTCCCGGACACTACCAACGTTTGTAAGGAGATAACTTCCAATCACCTGCCTGTTTTTTATCGCCTCACCCAGTATGTCCAGTGTTTCTATGGACATGGACGGACGCTCTAACTGCTCAAGGATCTCATGGTCGGCCAGTGGATATAAAAAGGATGCTGCTGACAGGTCTGCAGGATCGGTATTACGCTTGAAATCCTGGGTATCCGTCCGTATGCCGTAAAGGAGGGCAGTAGCCAGATTATTCCCGATATTGATGTTCAGTTCCTGGAGATATTTGGTTAGTATTGTGCAAGTTGCACCCACATTTGGGCGTACATCAATATAGTCGGCATCGATCTCTATCTCACCGGTTGGATGATGGTCTATTACAATGCCTACGTGAGAATTAAGGGGCAGCATGTTGTTTGAACCTGGTACGGAGCAATCCACCAGTGCTATGTGGTCAAATTCAGAAATACTATTTTTTTCCATACGTTGAAGGTCTATGCCGAGCAGATTCACAAATGCCTTGTTCTCCTGATGCCCGATCTCACCATGATAAAAGATGGTAGCTTCAACATCCATATGAGCTGCGATCTCTTTAAGAGCAACTGCACTTGCTATTGCATCAGGGTCCGGGTTGTCATGGACCACAATAGCAAGCTTTCTGCCCACAGTGTCTTTCAGCCACTGGGACAACCTGGTTCCGCGACGTACTGACTCCGCACGTTCCAGTGACCTTGCAAGGGACGTTGCAACAACCCTTGATGGCATGATGGAAAGGTCTGCACCCATTGATTCCATTTCTTGCTTATTTATTGCATCCGATGCCCTTACCACAGTGTATATGTCATGGCTGATCGTTTTTTTGATGTTCCTGAGTGCGGTTTTATTTGCTTCGACGTCGGAACTTAATATCAAAATAGCAGTGAGGTTTTTAGTATTGATCTGATCCAGGATCTTAGGGTCGCTGATGTCACCTACGAATGCTTCATATGCTTCTTCTCTCAACGTCTCTACCTTTTGTGTGTCTTTATCGACAATAACAAGGTCTTTTCCAATCTCCTTGAGTTCCTTTGCAACTGCGAACCCAACGCTACCGCTACCAAGAATCAAATACGTGGGTTTGATCTTTACTTTTACGGGTAAATCCGGTTCTTTTGAAACAGCGGTCGTAATTGCCACCTCCTTATCTTCTATAAATTCTCTGTTCGGTATTAAGCATTTTTCGGTTAATGTAACAATTTTGAACATACGCGTTGATAATAAAACGATTTTAGCTTCATACCTTTAACGTCATTACCAATAAAGACTTTGATACTTTGTGATTTCGGTTTTCAATTCTATCACATTTTTATAGTATTAAATAAATCTAATAAAAATAAATAATAGGAGGAGTCTTACGAAATCTAAGGGATTGTTGAGCGTTCTTACATTTTCGGAAAAAAGAAAAGACCTCCTTTTTTTGCTACTTTGCGGACCAAAGACATTGACAGAGATCAAAAACCACTTCAATGTCAAATCCCCGGAAATATTACCCCGTATCAAAGAAATGGAATCTTCCAATTTAATCTACAGAAAAGAAGGTAATACATACTACATAACGCAGATAGGGAAAGTTGTGGCTAAATATTTTGGACCTCTGATCGATGTCCTGGATACAATAGAGAAAAACGAAGAGTTCTGGAAAGAGCATATTCTGGATGATATTCCACAACATCTGTTAGAAAGGATCTGTGAACTTGAAGATTGTGGTTTGCTCGAAGAGGGTCTGGAAACCATCTATCAATCCAATAAAGATTTTATAGAGAATCTCATAAAGTCAAATGTGGTTATGGGCATCTCACCCATATTCATCCCGGAACATCCAGCCTTGTTTGTGGAACTGGCTCAAAGTAACATACCTATCTCCCTTATTCTGACCAAAAACGTGTTTGAAAAACTTAAGAATGAATACAGGGATGAACTACAAATATATATGGATTCTGACAGAACAAACCTTTACGTTGTAGACGACGTTAAGATCGCGTTTACGGTAACTGATTGTTTCTTATCCCTTTCCCTCTTTTTCAAGAATGGCATTTATGATCCACAACACGATCTAATGGGCTTTGATGAATCCACTCTGAAATGGGGCAGAGACCTTTTCAATTATCATCTGGAGCAGGCTAAAGAAATTAAGACCCTGTGAAAGTCTGCTGGTCCCCAGGATGGAAATTGGACTGGTATGATCCTGGGACTGTGGGGGCATGGGTATTGTCCATTAGCTGGAACTATAGTTCGTATTTCAGGTTTTCCTGAGCAAGGATACGATATCACATTCATAAAATAGTTTGATACACACAACTATTTTTCAATGTGTATATTTTTGTAAAAATATGTTAGTACGACTCTGTCGGACTCCTTGAACGTGACTCCAGATAAATCCGATCGGAGGGGGGATTTTCTTGAACCATTCGTAACTTACAGAATTTTATAACCTGTAAAAATATATATATATATATGATGAGTGGCATATTACTTTTATAATATTTTAATTGGTCCTGATAAGGTATTGGAGAAGAATGTTCACAAAGGTCTGAAGCGACAATACAAGTTCCCAGATACCAGTGGATCAAAGAAAGGGGATTAGAACATGCACACATTGAAAAAATGTCCAAAGTGTAACTCGGAACTGAAAATGAACCGGAATGATATACAGTTTTGCAGTGTTTGTGGGTACTGGACCAGAAAAGGTACTTCAAGGCTTGATTCCATTATGATATTCTGATGAGGTGGAATATGCAAAAGATCAGCCAGAGATTGTGCCGTAAGTGCAGAACACGGCTTAAGAAAGTGATGATAGGTTCGAATACATTTCTCTATTGTCGAAAATGCGGACGCATGACCACTTTGCCATGACGATTGTTGGAAAATGATGAACTAGCTCCAGAACTCCTCTTCATAATTGTCAGGAAGGTCTAGCTTCATTGCGTCATCGATGGTCTTGCGTTTATTTTTGTTTCCATTGTTTTCCTCGCTGACAACAGATTTTCCCTGACTTCTAATAGTATTATTAGATTGGATCACTGTGGCGTCTCTTTCATCAACAACGGTTTTTTCATTGTATACTGTAGTCGGTTCGATAGTATTCTCTTTTATGACATCTTCGACCCTTAATCGCGTAGAATATCTGGTTTGAGGTTCTTTTGTAAAATCCCTGCCCAGACGGATACGCGTATTCTCGGCATAGTTATCCGAAACAGCATTGGAATCTTTAGAAGGGGTCTTGTGGGTTGCACCATATCCTATAATACACTGCTCTTCACCTGTGCGCCACTCCACATGATACAGGTGACAGTCATGCTTTTTACAATGGGGCTTCCCATCAAGAGGACATACATCTGGCAGTACCATGATATTCTATTCGGTGTGAGATATCAATATAGTTTACGGTGAGGTAGACAACTACGATCCTCTCAAATTATCCGCGATCAACGGCGCAACGCTTACACGGCTTTGAGCCTTTTCAATGGTATCGGTTGCGATTATATCGCGCACACCTGCATTAAAGAGCCGAAGAACTGCGTTCCTTGAAAGAACCGGATGCACGCATGCAAGGTATACATCACCTGCACCCTGTGCTTTAAGCAGTTTGATGGATTCTGCCATCGAACCCCCGGTTGCGATT
>JAFGQV010000074.1 GCA_016935475.1 Methanosarcinaceae archaeon | reverse complement strand
GTTGCGGACGTTCTTGCCATTCCTTCTGCGATAGATGCAGATGTCTTTGCAGAAGGTAAAGTAGAGATGATGGAATTTGTGGTCTCCCCGGAGAATGCACTTGTCGGGAAAAGGATGAAGGATATCAAATTACCCGAATGCTGTATTGTAAGTGCGCTCTTCAGGGATAATGAGGTCATTATTCCACATGGGGACGATACTATTGAGGCAAACGACCATGTGGTGGTGATCGGGAAGCCGGATTCCATGAAAACTATTCGTGAGATGTTTGGAGAAGTGGTTGGCTACCGGAGCAAGATAATGATAATAGGGGGGGGTGTGGTCGGCTTCTATCTGGCAAAACTGATCGAAAAAACCAATTCTAACCTTAAGATCATTGAGAAGAACAAAGAGAGGTGCGGGTATGTGTCAGATTCGCTACCGCGTATCCTGGTGCTCCACGGTGACGGTACGGATCCGAATCTTCTGAGGGATGAGGGTGCAGAAGAGATGGATGTGGTCATTGCAGTCACGGATAGTGATGAGAAGAATCTCTTATGTGCACTCCTGGCAAAGCAGCTTGGTGCCAAAAAGGTAATTGCACGAGCTGATAGGTCTGAATATTTGTCATTGTTCGAGATGGTTGGCGTTGACAGTGCGGTCAGTTCGAGAGAGGCAACTGTTAATGAGGCACTGAAATTGACAATGAGTACGGGCATACAGGCAGTTTCCACCATGGAAGGTGAGAAGGCCGAGATCATAGAGTATACCGCCTCTGAACACTCAAAGATCGTAGGGCAACCCTTAATGAATGTCAAATTCCCGGCAGGGGCTATCATCAGTATGGTTGTGCACAAAGGGAACACGATTGTGCCGCGGGGTAGTCATATGGTTGAGAAAGGCGACCGCGTGGTTATATTTTCACTTCCATCTGCAATTCCAGAGGTTGAGATGCTTTTTGAATAATTCCGGGGGTCCTGATGAATTTTAAGATCGTGTTTGACGTTTTAGGTGGATTGCTTCGTCTTCTTGGTATCCTGATGATTTTTCCCTTAGCTGTAGCCATCTATTACAGGGAACCATTGTACCCCTTTGCTGTGGCGATTGCGATGAGCGTTCTTACGGGAATGATACTTTCGTTGAAGTATAGGTCTGACGAGGAATGGAAGCACAAAGAGGGTTTTGCAATCGTTGCACTCGGATGGCTTGCTGTAGCAGTATTCGGTGCAATACCCTTTGTCTTGGACGGCATCTCCATTGTCAATGCACTCTTTGAATCCATGTCAGGCTTTACAACAACCGGTGCGACGATCCTTGTTGATATAGAAAGCCATTCGAAAAGCATTCTCTTCTGGCGCAGCATGACCCAGTGGCTTGGGGGCATGGGTATCATTATGCTGTTCATTGCCATCCTGCCAAAACTGGGAGTTGCAGGACGGCAGTTATTCCGTGCGGAGGTGCCAGGGCCCACAGAGGACAAACTAAAACCAAGGATCAGGGAAACAGCAAAGATCCTGTGGATGGTATATGTGGTTATCTCGTTCATCGAAGTGGCTGTACTTCTGGTCGCAGGGCTGTCATTGTATGATGCTGTTACCCATACCTTCGCTACCATGGCATGCGGTGGTTTTTCACCCTATGCAAGCAGCATTTCAGCATTCAACAGCCCCCTGATAGAAGGTATCATTACTCTGTTCATGTTTGTGGCAGGCGCGAACTTTACCCTCCATTACCGCATGCTGTATGTTGATAAAAAGAGCCTTGTAAATGACAACGAGTTCAAATTCTATACTTTAATTATTGTATTCGCCACGGTTTTGCTTGCGATATTGCTCTGGCATGATATGGGGGAAAGTGTTTTTGGTTCGTTAAGCTATGCCGCATTCCAGGTAGTTTCGATCACCACCACAACAGGCTTTGCAACAACCGATTTTAATCTGTGGTCCGATTCTGCGAGAATGGTATTGCTGGCTGTTATGTTCGTTGGAGGTTGTGCAGGCTCAACTGCCGGCGGAATTAAGGTAGTACGTGTACTCCTGTTGTTAAAATACGCGCGCAGGGAATTGTTCAAATCGATTCATCCAAAGGCGGTAAAATCTGTAAAGTTCAACAATAAAACCGTGCCCGATGAGGTCCTGCAATCAATTGTCGCTTTTGTTGTCATCTATCTTCTAATATTCCTTGTGAGTTCCGTGGTTCTGGCCTTACTGGGAATGGATCTCATCAGTTCGGCAACAGCATCCATTGCAACTCTTGGGAATATTGGGCCGGGTTTTAATCTGGTTGGACCCATGGCAAACTATAATGTTGTCCCGTTACTTGGAAAACTTGTGCTGATCGGGAATATGTGGATCGGAAGGCTTGAGGTATTCACTGTCATCGTAATGCTGACACCGGAGTTCTGGAAAAAATAGTAGAAAATCTGTTTATAAAAGCAAGAACCTTAGTATTCATTTTCATAAACACATTTTCGATCTGCCCGCTGCATCCTATGACCTGTAGTTAAAGTCGATCTCGTTTTTAACAACATCCTTGAACAGGTCCCTCAGATCCCAGAGAAGCTTCTTATTTGCTTTAAAGAGAGCATACAGAAGATCCATCAAACGCATGCTGGTGAAGTTGACGTTCTTTAGCGAATATGCAAGGGAATTCAGATCCTCATCTGTGAACTTCACAAACGTGTTTTTGACCATCAAACTGCTATCAATTTCCCGCCCGATCGTTGCACGCCATCTCTTTTCGTAGTCATTCAGGGCTTTTGTGGATACATCCCCTGCGGCGATCGCCTTGGCAGCAACTTCTCCTGCGATCTTCCCCGCATCCATTGAATTGATTATCCCGCCGCCTGTGATCGGATCGGATTGTCGTGCAGCATCACCCACAAGCATGAGCCCATTTGCAATCGTTCTCTCAATGGTACCTTTCACAGGCACACCGCCAACAACCATTTCTATGATCCTGGCATCAGGCATTTGTTCCTTTATAAAATCGGATAGCAATGTGATAGCCCTATGTTTGCCGGATTTGCTGCCAAGTATTCCTATCCCGACATTGGCTTGGTTCTTGCCTTTTGGAAATACCCAGATGTAACCTGAAGGTGCGATCTTGTTCCCCAGATAAAAATCGCAGTAATCCTGATCTATATCCACACCGGTCACCAGGAACTGGGCACATGTCTCAATGTCGGAAGGGTGGAGGCTTGTATCGATACCTGCCCACCTGCCAACTTTTGATTCCACTCCATCTGCACCTATAACGATCTTGGAACGGATCGTGGACTCATCACCCAGATGCATGACATTAACTCCCCGGACAAAACCGTCTTCTATGATAAGTCCTGTTGCCCTGGTCTTAACCATCACGTCTGCACCTGCCATGGCGGCTTCATAGGCAAGCGCCCTGTCGAACACCTTGCGTTCAAGGACATATCCGACTTCTCCGCCGGATATCGCTTCAGACATTTCGACCTTTGTTCCATTTGGTGAAAAGATGCGGGAGCCCTTAACATCAGCACAGATCCACCGGTGGTCAGGTTCGATATGCCGACGCAGGCTTATTTTTTTAACACCCTCGGCACACCTGACTGGATCCCCAATCTCCTGGCGTTTTTCGATCAACAGTACATCAAGACCTTTTTGGGCTGCGGTTTTTGCGGCAATCGAGCCTCCCGGCCCTGCACCAACGACGACCACGTCGTACTGATCTTTCATTTCTTTACCTCAATAGCTCCCACAGGGCAGACCTTGGCACAAATACCGCATCCAGTGCAGTTTTCATCGGCTTCGATCCAGGTTTCTATAAGTTCAAGTGCGCCGGTTGGACACACACCCACACATGCACCGCAGTACCCGCATTTATATCTATTAACGTGAATGGCCACCATTTATCACCCATAAGCGAAATGTAATGGTATCCTAATTACCTTAATCAAGATATATGTTTTGTTAATTAAGCAATAAAAAAAGATGCAACTTATCAACTGCATTTGATTGTTGACATGGATAAAGCAAGCGGGACAAAGATTTCAGAGAACAGGAATTGCCATTTTTGTGGTAAGGAATACACTTAATAACGAATCTTGATTTCTTATTGGTATGGGAGTTAATACTGAAGAAAGTAAGAAAGAGCTTGTGATCATTGGTGGCGGTGCGGTTGGTATGGCTGTTGCAACACACACACAACGCCGCGGGGGCTACTCTGTCACAGTGGTATCAAAAGATTCACACACCGCATACAGCCAGTGTGGTATACCATACGTGCTCGGTGGCGAGATCAAGGATTTTAACAGGCTGGTGGTCAGAAGTCCTGAGTTCTTTGAACAGATGGGTATCAGGACGAGGCTGAACACTGTGGTTGATGATATTGACCTGGATACAAAGACCATTGGATGCAGTGGCGAGAGGGTTCACTTTGATAAACTGGTGATCGCAACCGGGAGTGTGCCACATGTTCCGGAAAGCATTGAATTTGACAGGTCGCCTGGCAACGTGTTTACTCTCCGAACCCTCGCGGATGGGATTAAGATCGATGATGCATTTAAGTCCGCTAAAGACCTGGTGATCATAGGTGCAGGTTCCATCGGGGTGGAAGTGGCACCGGAGGCGGTAAAACGTGGTATCTTCACAACGCTGGCCAACCGCGGTGATTTCATTCTCTCGCACAACATTGACCCCGATATGTCGGAGATCGTACGCATGCACCTTGAATCAAAAGGCGTGAACGTGATAACAGGTTCGATCCCGCAGTCCATAAACGGCAGTGGAAATGTGGGATCCGTGACCATTGACGGTAACGATATCCCTGCGGATGTTGTGATCATCTCAACCGGTGTGAAACCTGAAACCTCACTTGCAACCCGGGCAGGTATAACGATCGGCAGCACAGGAGGCATTGTGGTTAATGAACACCTGCAGGTCAGGATAAAAGACGATTTCCATCCTGATGTGTACGCAGGCGGCGAATGCATAGAGGTCTATGATTTTGTAACGGGTGAACCCATGCTGAGCCAGCTCGGGAGTGAAGCAAAGCGTATGGCTTCACTGATCACGGATAATCTGTGCGGGATCCCTTCAACAATGCATACCCTTGTAAATCCATGGATATGCGTTGCCGGAGGTCTTCAGATGGGGTCGGTGGGTCTCACGAGCCAGGCAGCCGGGAAAAGCGGTATAAAGGTCATAACAGGAATGTCCAAGGGTGAGACCCGTGCCGGGTACTATCCCGGAGGTAGCCGGATATTTATCAAACTTCTATTCAGGGGTCGTCAACTGGTAGGTGCGCAGGTGATCGCAGGCGAAGGTGTTAAGGAGCGCATCGATTGCCTATCCTTTGCGATCAAAAAACGTGCTACTGTCGATGACCTGTTAAAGATGGAAACATGCTATGCACCTCCGGTATCCATGCTTGTGGACCCGCTCAGGTACGCGGCGGAGGATGCGCTCAAAAAGATGAAGCAGGAATGACATGATCGAGATCGATGGTTCATATGGCGAAGGAGGGGGTCAGATCGTCAGGACCGCAGTGGCTCTCTCTGCGGTGACAGGTGAGGAGATCAGGGTAACGAACATACGCAAGAACCGTCCGGAACCCGGACTTAAGGCACAGCACTTGAAAGCAATACAGACGGCTGCACTGATATGTGATGCAGATGTGACCGGTCTTTCACTTCACTCTACCGGTATCAGTTTTTCTCCAGAGGAAATCAGGGGGGGTAAACATGAAATTGACATCGGGACTGCCGGAAGCATCTCACTGCTGCTACAGTGCCTCATGCCAGCGGCAGCACACGCAAGAGACGAACTCGAACTTACCATTAGAGGGGGTACGGATGTTGCATGGTCGCCGTCCATTGATTACCTGAGAAATGTCACCAACTCTGCCCTGTCGAAGATGGGGTATGATTGTGAGATAGAGACCCTTGCCCGTGGATATTATCCAAAGGGTGGCGGACGTGTACGCGCACGGATTCGACCTTCAGAACTTAAAGGCTACGACTTTACCATGGAAAAGTGCCAGGTATCCGGGATATCGCATTGCTCGAACCTGCCAGAAAATGTGGCAAAAAGACAGGCGTATTCTGCTGCCGAATTGGTGAAAGCCGCAGGGTTCGGATGTCACATTGATACCGAATGTGCACAACATTTCTCCACAGGCAGCGGAATAACGTTATGGTGCGGGCTGCTTGGTTCAAGTGCACCTGGGAAGAGGGGTTTGCCTGCCGAGAAAGTTGGAAGGAGTGCTGCGGTAGAACTGCTAACAGAGTTAGGATCGGGTGCTTCTGTGGATATGCATCTTGCCGACCAGCTGATCCCATACATGGGGCTGTCAGGTGGTGGTTCTTACACAGTGAGGGAACTGTCACAGCACACAAGAACGAACATCTGGGTAACGGAGCAATTCCTTGATGTTGTTTTCAATATACAAAAAAGAGGTAAATTGGTGGAAGTATCAGTCGATCAGTCCGTTTGATCTTCTGGTTCCACAACACTAATGTACTCCACTGGCACGCATTCTGCGAGTACTATATTATCGTTTACTGTCATGATGATTATCCCATCATCCTGTGCTGCCTTTGCATCGATCTCAAAGACGATGGGGTCGTCGGTATGGACCGATGCGGCTTCATTGGCCCTATTGTAGGATGTACTGAGATGAACATACCTCTGGCGTATTGGGTGTATCCCGCTCTCAAGGAGCATATCCACTTCTTCCTGACTCGCGCCGTAGTAAAGTTTCGGGAGTTCGTTTTCCGGATAGTCCAGTTCGACATCAACAGAATGCCCGTATCGTGCCCTTATGCATGAACCATCGATCTCGTACCTGTTCTTTTCATCGGACTGTACAAGGGCAATGAGCCTTTCCTGCGTTGCCCACCTGTACCTTCTTTTCATGATGTCACAAAGATGATTAATGTCCACCCAGCCTGTGCGTTCCATTGTTAGTCCAACGTCATCAGGAAAATGCCTGAGCGCACCTGAAATGAATCTACCAAGACGCTCCTCACGCTCAGTGTCAAGCACGTACCTGCCCTCTTCCTCACAGTCAGGACACACCTCACCTCTGAAGTAGCCATGTTCCTTACATTTGCGAATCATGATATCGACATATGTTTTATTGTTAATATATCTTGTTAAAATTATGTAGCTCATCAGCAGGATGATCAAATATCCTGAATATCACTAAGCTCAGCAGTGAAAGAACGGCTGCTGCAAACATTGTGGCTTTGAATCCATACACCTGCAGAAGCATACCGCCAAGGAGGGCACCAGTGATCCCTGCCGCGCCGATCATGGAATTTATCAGACCTGCAGCTGTTGCTTTATCGGGGTTGCGATCAACTACCAGTTGTGTGGAACCCACATACAGGAATGACCAGGAACATCCCACCAGAAGCATGCCGGGTATGATGTAGGGGAAAGACGGGGCAAGGATGTAGGTTATGAATGCAAGTACCGAGAGAAGGTATCCCCAGACCACCAGCTTCTCGTTCCTTAAACCTTCCAGCCTGCGCATTATCAGGAATTGGAGTGCCGGGTTAATTGCATATATTATGCCTATCCAGAACGTATTTGCCCCGAGTTCGATAAGATACAGGGGCAGGATGGTCCAGACAGAAACCGCACCCGTGTGCCGGATGAAGAATGAGAGGTACATGCCAATGTTCCTGGTGAACGTGTCAACTGAGAAATAACTGACATTAAGTGTGGGTTTTTCGATATCCTTTAGCCCAAATGCGCTGAACAGTGCAAAGCAGTAAAAAAGAGAGGAGATCACAAAGAGCAATTGTATGTTCCCGATCAGTGCTGCCAGCAGGTAGCCTGCCAGCCATCCAAGTGACCCGAAGGAACTGAACTTGCCGATGCTGCGTTTCTGGTAATGGACATAGGCAATAAGAGCTGCAGGATACATTCCCACACTGAATCCGGCAAGTCCCCTGATGATCGCAAGGGAAAGCGGGTCGTATGCAAAGACCTGTAGCAAAAAGGTGATGGCTCCGGCGGCTAGCCCTATCATGACAACGATCCGAAGACGGTGGATATCAGCCACTTTTCCAAATATGAAGGATGAGACAAATGATGATGCACCGAAGACTGCGCTGATGACCCCTATCTCGAAATATGATGCTCCCAGTGACTCAGCCAGGAGCGGGATGAAGATCACAGACATCATGTGGGATGAGTTTGTCAGAAGCTGGATTGTGTTGAGCCTCATTGAACCCAACAGGAGTCAGGTGTATTTCAAATTGTTGGATATCCGGGAAGCTTTCGTTAGGTTATTATGCTATATTATACATCAATGACGTTATCTGAAGTTGGAAGTATGCGAGCCAGTTTAAGCATATCGTTGGCGTTATTAGAAATTGGGTAACCGGTGTAATTATGGATGAGATTAATGAGATTTACAACAAGCTTGGCGGGATCATCAGCGAAGATGATTTTTTACAGAGGGTTGATGAAAAGATCGAACTGATGAGCGGTCTGTGTGATAAGAAGACGGCAGCAATGCTTGTTGC
>JAFGQV010000073.1 GCA_016935475.1 Methanosarcinaceae archaeon | reverse complement strand
GAAAATCTGGAATATGAATTGGTTGATCTTAGCATTTCATCATGATGCGGATTAATATTACATCAAGTTTATACAGCAGATAACATGAAGTTGATTGCTATTTCTGATACTCACCTAAAAGGAGCAGCATTTTCCCAGGATATGATGGAGATAATAAAAGACTGTGATATGGTTGTACATGCTGGTGATTTCACGTCGATGGATTGCTACAAAGCACTTTCCTCTGCTTTTAAACTTAAGGCAGTTTACGGGAATTCCGATGATGCTGAACTAAAAAAGCTGCTACCTGAAAAATTGAAATTTGAAGTGGATGGTGTATCGATCGGTGTAGTACACCAGGGTTCGCTTTCCATAACAAATACGACGGCTCTGCGTTATCTGGCTCTTGAGATGGGTGTGAGCGTGTTGATATTTGGGCATCTTCACCGCCCTTTTATTGATAAGAGCGACGTCATGCTCGTGTGTCCGGGTTCGCCAACATCACCCAGAATGGCAGATCCGACCCTTGTGGAGCTGATAATAGAGAATGGGTCTGTCAATGGCAGGATCATTGAAGTTAAAGGAAAATCCTGTGATTATCTTGCATTCTCACGCAGGCTTGGAAAAAATCCGGATTGATCCTGATGTAACTCATGTTTGACATTTTTTTTTGATAAAGAACATTTTTTCTTTTTAGGTCCAATATCTATGTTATTTAAATCTAATATAGTCTGATTTTGCTGATTTAATTCTTATTTTCGCTGAAATGCTTTCTAACTGGGGACAATACCATTCTTAATCTTGCGAAATGATTTAATAGTTCGATCAATAATATTTTATTGGGATTTGCTCAAATCATGGTATTTCTTTATTTCATAATGTATAAGATGATTTGAACAAAAAATAGGGGGTATCAAACATGCTATCAAAAATACCAATAGACATTAAGAACGTAGCTGCTAAAGACATCAATAAGGAGATTCTCAGGTTTGCAATAATTGCTGAATTAGATGCTATCAGCTTATATGAACAAATGGCTTCGATGGCCGAAAATAATGGGGTAAAGCGAGTCCTTCTTGATATTGCAAAAGAAGAGAAGACACATGTAGGTGAGTTCCAATCTCTTTTGATGAAAGAAGATGGTCAGCAGGAAGTCGAATTAGAGATGGGTAAAAAGGAAGTTGAGGAGAAATTTTCAAAGTAAATGGGGCTTTGCGATGTTATCAGAAATACCTGTCGATCTTGACATAGTAAAAAAGGAAGATATTGACAAAGAGCTTATGAGACTTGGTATGATAGCTGAGCTGGATGCTGTCAATCTCTATGAGCAAATGGCTTCCTTGACGGATGATGAAAATATCAAGTCCGTTCTTCTGGATGTTACCAGAGAAGAAATGATTCATATAGCCATGTTTCAGGCAGTATTAATGGATGTAGATACTGAATATCTAAAAGTCCTTGCAGAATATTCTATGGCTAAAGGTTAAATAAAGAAGATTCAGAAAACCCTGACCTTTGATAGATTCAACTTTTTTAGGGCAGCTGGTGCATGTTCTTTACTACAAACCCAGGGTTGTGTTTGCAATGGTCTCAGTTTTGAACAGGACACCCATGTTTTGAAGGGTCAGGTGTACCTTATCGCCAAACCGTAGAATTTCATCAACATCTACATTGTTGTCCCAGTTGTAGACATAATCATATTGACCTTGCATTGGCAGAAATCCCATAGACATAAGTCGGCGATTTACCTCCGAAGGACTGGCACCATCACTGTTAAACCATATTAAGAGGTATGTTTTCATACAATCACCTGAATAACAAAAGGCGGCTCTTGTTTATGATACTTTTGGTCAAAAATGGTACTGCGCCTTTTCAGGCGCAGATATAAATAAAAAAAGAGGCGCTATCACTCATTCTCATTAAGCGATCTTAGGGCATGTAGCACCATTCCACGGTAGTGGTTGATATCAGGATCATAATGCTCCATTGCTTTTACTGAATTTGGTTCGGTGCTCTTGAGTGCATTGATCCGATCCAGTGTTTGTTTTGCAGTATCAAGTACCCAGATGTCACGGGTTTCTCCATCTATGACCTGTATGGATTCAGGACGAACGGACGTCAGGATATCCCCATCACCTGTTGTATACGTGCTCGGCTTTCCAACGATGGCAACAAATGAAGGTGTTTCACATTCCACAAGAACCTGTGCAGCTTCTGGCTGGTACTGACCGGCATAGACCACGAACGAACCCGTGGGATCTGAAACACGTCCACGCCAGTACTCGGTGTCAGATCCAATATCTTCCTTTTCTGTAAGCGTTCCAACAATGAAAAGGCGGTTTACCTTTGCACCTGTGGGCGTGAGCAGATACTGGGGGGAGTACTGTTCGTCCCCATCTTTGAAGGTCAAATTAGATTCATTGAATTCCTGGGCGAAAACCCTTTTTGCAACTTCCCTGACATATCCCGCCATTTATGCCACCTCCGCAGCAGTGATCAGTTCCTCAAGCAGTGCAGCGTCCGGATTAGACTGAAGTTCGATGGATTCCACAAGGATATACCTGTCAAGTCTTGGACCTGTAACAGTATAATATCTGCCTACCATTCCATTCTTAATATGATCAAGCACTACTCCCTGATCAAGGGCATCAGCAGCCAGGGCGATTGCACTGTCAAGTGTCATTCCACTGATCTTTTCTGTTAGTTCGCGTTTTAAAAGGGCTTCCTGTGTGGTAGTTCCGTTATCCAGAACAGCCTTTATCCGTAGGTCATATACACCATCGACCTTCCCATGTTCGGTGCATGCTCCTTTTGTCAATGCCCGGTTGCATGTCGGACATCTTTTAATAAGCCCTGAACCTGACTGGATATCCACCATTGCTCCGGTAAAACTTACAGACGATGACCCGATCTCTATCTCCTCATCGATCTCTTCTATTGAACTGTTCTTGTTGAGATTAATCTGGAATTTGCCACCCCATTCATTCACGACAACATTCTTGAAAAGATAGTTCTTGTCTTCCACCACATCCGGAAGTTCGGCACTTGTCCATTTTGTAAATTTGATCGTTCCTGTTTTGTCTCCTATCAGTCCAACCTGCGAGATCGTTTCATGTGAATTGTCCCAGAGCTGTGCGACTTTACCTTTGACAGTAATCCATTTGCCATCCTGTGAAATGTCGGAGATGCTCAAAAGCGGTGATTCGGACTGACCGGTATAGAACTCATTCCTTGCAATGTTATGTTCTTTTAAAAAATAGTTGACGACACTTCTACGGGCTTCATCAAGTGGAACCTTGAATTTGGTAACAAGTGTATCCAATCTTTCTTCAATTTCCTTTGCAGGAATCTCTACCCCAAGTTCTGAAAACTTACCTTTAATACCTTTTGCTGTTTCTTTCATATATGTACCTCAAACCTCTTGCTTGTTTTTGTTTTGAGAGGCAAACATCATTATGTTATGTTTGTATATATATCTGAGCTAAGTGGGGTGAAAGTATTCGTCAGACTTCCAAATATTGAAACCTCACCCTTAAGATCATCATCTCTGCAGCAGATCTGCTACCATTTTTGCACCGTCGCCTTCTCCGATCACAGTAACAAGGTCATCGAATTCCAGGACTAGGTTACCATGTGCTATGATTGACTTCTCGCCACGCCTGATCATCATCAGCAGGCTCTTTTCAGGAAGTGATAGTTCCTTGACAGCTTTGCCCACAACCTTTGGGTTTGTGACCCTGACCTCAAGGATATCACCCTCTTCCCCGACCTCGCACATGGAAAACATGTGAGGTCTGCCTATCATGTTATCAAGAACCACCGCAGCGCTCATTGCCGGGCTCATGGAACGGATATCCAGGTCCCAGAAAGCGTGCAGGTTCTCAATATTATTTACCCGGGCAACCATCTGTTCCTTCTTAAATCCGAACTTGCTCTTTGCGATCTGGCACACTAACAGGTTCGTATTATCCTGATCGGTGGTAGCCACAACATATTTTGCTTTTTCAATTCCAGCTTTCCTTAAGACATTAATATCCCCGGCATCGCCGTGCACAGCCCGTATCCCAGCCTTTAGTAAACTCTGGCAGTTTGCTTCTGAGGAATCAATTACCACAACATTCTCGCCCCTCTTTTCGAAGCGCTCTGCCAATATCTGACCTACTTCGCCTCCGCCAACAATCAATATTTCCATAGGTATCACTCCTAATGCATTTGCAACATATTTTGAAAG
>JAFGQV010000072.1 GCA_016935475.1 Methanosarcinaceae archaeon | reverse complement strand
TACCGCCCCCCCCCAAAAAAAAACGTAACGAGGTTACTGAAAAATAGAATAGGTTTTTAAGTCAAAAATCTAATTTGATGGCCTCACACTTGTCGCAAGATATATAACATATGCAAGAGCGTTTGCTAACCATGAGCAGGTTAGTCATCGACAGATCCTTATCCTATATAGATGGCACACAGCGGGTATACGATGGAGCAACAACCCTCCAGAGAACAAAGGACCAGCTTCGAAAGATCGGTGTTACCCGGATCGCCAGCATAACGGACCTTGACAGGATTGGGATCCCGGTTTTTTCCACGATCAGGCCAAGTGCAGCTAAAGGCGCGATATCGATATATTCCGGAAAAGGTGCAACTGAGGAACAGGCAAGGATTTCTGCCATCATGGAAGGTTTTGAAAGATGCCTTGCTGAAAGATTGGGAATCAATGCTAACATCGAGGATGATATTTCGGAGCCAGCCCTCATCGAGTCGTACGAAAACGCCGCTGAAACCCACAATGTATTGAAGCCTTCTGAACTTCTGTTACCTGAACAACTTATGCCTGACAAACTGGTCGAATGGACCGGTGGATGGGATATGTTGAACAATGAGGAAATATTCGTTGCCACCAATGCGGTATATCACCCGTACGATGCTCCCCCGGGACAGTGTGCGAAACTGTTCAGGAGCAATACCAATGGTCTTGCATCCGGGAATGTACTCGAGGAAGCGATATTCCACGGATTGCTGGAGGTCATTGAACGGGATGCATTAAGCACTGCCGAGTTTCACAGGAATCCGGGCAAGGAACTGATCCTCACAGAAGAGGACGGCATTAACTATGAACTTCTGCAGATGTTCAGGGATGCTGGTGTGGAGATCAAGCTCTGGTTGCTCTCGCACGATACCGGGATCCCAACGGTTGTGGCAGTTACTGATGATATCAAACTAAAAGACCCGGCACTACTTGTTATGGGTGCGGGTTCGCACCTGAAACCGGAAATTGCTATCAGAAGAGCGATCACCGAGGCTGCCCAGTCAAGGGTCGTGCAGATACACGGTGCACGGGAAGATACCGACCGTGAGAAGTTCGTCCGTAACATCGGGTACGAGCGCATGAAACGGATGAACAGTTTCTGGTATAATGAAGGGGAATCCACAACATTTGCAGAAATGCAAGACATCTCAACCGGAACACCGGCAGAAAATATCGATGTTGTTCTTGAGCGACTCAAAAAGATCGTTGAGAAAGCTATCGTTGTGAACCTCTCAAGAGAAAGTGTGGCAGTTCCAGTGGTACGTGTAATTATCCCAACCTTTGAGATGTACACACTGGATCGCGAGCGTACCGGAAAGCGGATTGCATCGGCATCTGTACCCAGAAAAAAGCTAACACCGGAAGAAAGGCCATGGAAACGCCGAAGAAGAACCTGAAAACAATTGTATTTACAGGCACAAGCATAAGCCATGAAGATGCCAAAAAAATACTCGATGTGACATATCGTCCCCCTGTTATCAGGTGTGACATTCAAAAGGCTGCCAAACAGGGCTATAATCTCATAGGCATCATTGACGGTGTTTTCTTTGACAAATCGGCAGTTGCCCACCGGGAAATTATCAAGGCGCTGAACAGCGGAGTTACTGTGGTCGGTGGCTGCAGCATGGGAGCGCTACGTGCGTCTGAACTTGATTCCTATGGTATGATCGGGGTCGGGAAGATATACGGGTGGTACAGGGACGGTGTGCTCGAAGCGGACGATGAGGTAGCTGTGGCCACTAACCCGGATACATTTGAGGCAGTATCAAAACCCCTTGTCAACATCAGGGAAACTCTGAATGCGGCATTCAATGCAGGAATGATCGATGACCCTACAAGAAGGTCACTTCTGCAGATCGCAAAAAAGACATACTATCCACAGAGGAGCTATCTTGGTATCATAAAGAAAGGTATAATCGAGGGAGTGCTCTCATCTGAGAAAGGGGATGTACTTATCGGGTTTTGCAAAGATAAGGAAGTGGATGTCAAGAGAAACGATGCAATCCTTGTTCTCAAGACAATAAAAGGACTCCTTGAAGAAGAATGATCCGCAGAAAGCGATTTACAACAGTGGTTTTTTACAATCTCTTACGTTTTTATAATTTCCACGGTGTTAATCGCAATGGCTCACTTTGAGCATATCGATTACCACTGGTGCCTATGAAAGGAGTATATTTTTGACCATAAAATACAGGAAAGTGCCCAGTACAAGCATTGCAACTGTGCCAAAGATCAGCCATATGATTTTACCGATCTTTAAAACAAGACTTTCTTTCTCGTTTTCATCCAATTAGATCCCTCGCGCCATTATCATCTATCAACGTTTTTTCGTTCTGTGCTTCCTCACCATATACACGGTATGCTGCCATCAGGGCGCCCAACAGTATCGGTGCGGCAAAAAATCCTGCTATTCCACCCACAAAGGCACCACCAAGGAATGCAAGCAGGAGCATAAGAGGGTGTATATGCGATTTAATACTTACCAGATACGGTCGAAGGACCAGTTCAGGTGGGGCATAGATAACAATTGATGCAACTGTAAAGAATATGAGTGCACTTTCAAGTCCCAGGTCAAAATAGCGCAATATTGCAAGTGCTAATAGGACCGTATACCCTGCAAACATTGGGATCAAAGATGCTATGAAAACAAGGGTGGTCAATGCAAGTATATGCGAGAAACCAAAAGCATAAAACACGATCGGTGACGTGATACTGACAGTGAGTGCTGCATACACATTACCTATAAAAACACCGCTCAGGATCATGTCCAGATGGTAAGCATACCTGTCAATGGTCTTATGGTAATTCTGTGGGACCACCTCGACCACGGAACTGTACAGGCGGTCCCCATCAGCAAGCAAAAAATAACACACGAATATCGAAACTATAAGGTTAATAACAAACATTGCTATGCCGCGTGCGTATGAAACAAGCCCGATTTGACTGAGTATCGGGAAGAACGATGTGGAAACGTTCCAGACCAGCTGCTGAAGTTCATCGTTCATGCTTTCCGGAATGTCTATTTCCCTGATAAAATCGAACATCGATCCTATAACCTGGGATTGGTTGTCCACCACCCAGCCCACCATATTTATAATCTCCAGCAAACCGGCACCAATTATGAATATGACGGGAAGAATAATGCACATCGTCGCCACCAGTGACCCAAGCCGCCTTCGCTTTTTTAATTTCATGAATATCGGCCGGGCAATATAGGCAAAGACGAGTCCCAGCACAATACCGTCAGCAAGGGGCAAAATAATCAAAGCGACAAAAAACAGAATGATCGCAAGGGCTAAGCTTGCCGCTATTTTCCATTTATAATAAATCAGTAGACTGATCCCATCAACTTGTTGACCTTGCTCCATAATACAGATACCTTTGAATGTTAAATGACCACATTTTTTGCTATAATGTTATTGTACTGCAATTAAATCCGTTCAAAAAAAGGATTTTTTTTGTTCATGACTAAAAAATTTCATATTTTTTATTTTTTCACATTCATTTAACAATCAGTATAATTAATTCAACCGTATTAATAATTCACCCATAAACGGGCATCAGTTCCTTCTGTGTTCGGTGGTAAAACCAGGAATGAGTTTATCGAAATATTTGACAACAACACACGCCTCTGTACATTTTCCGCACCGGATGCATGATTCGCTGATTTGCAGCCTGATATGACCATTTTCATGGCTCTGGATATCGATCGCACCAACCGGGCAGATCTTCTGGCATACTCCGCAATTTGTGCATTTGTTTACACTCATCAGCTGTTTGGCAACGTCCTTAAAAAGCGTTATAGCCTCATCTTCTGTCTGTGCTGTTACCAGAATGCTGCCGGATGAGAACATCTTAACACTTCCGCGATCAGTTTTAACAAGCAGCATACCCAGATCATCTGAAAACACTGTGTCGCCTATGATGTTCATGATGTCCCTTGCATCGGTTACGAGTACTCCTTCCACAATGCCTTCAACCGTAAATCCTCCGGCTCTGCATGGGGAGATCCCTGATGTTAGACGGATGCGGAATGGTTCCTGCAAATTCGCAGGAGTGATGCTGATGCCTGAATTCCCTGCAAGTTTCAACATCTTCGGGGGCAGCTCCTTCCAGCGCCAGAAACCGTGATTGACAAATTCGTCAGATAGACCGTGTTCATGAGCCCACTTGAGCAGGTACAGGTTCCATTTTTCATACATCTCTGGATGGATCTCGCCCATTCTCTGGTATTCGGCTGACAATGCAGCCGGGCAGAGATAGCAACCGACCCTCTCGAATCCCATGTCGTAGAGAGGATTATAATCCAGCTTCCGCCAGTGGATATACATCCATACTTCCAGTGCTCTCCAGTCCCGTATCGGGAAGACATTAAGCTGGTTCGGTATGAAAGGGTTCATCTCACTTGGCGCGATACGCCCGCGTGAGAAAGATTCGTATTTTCGTTTTCCGTCGATGGTCAGGCAAACATGTCCGCTTTTTGTACATTCTTCGATAATGTTGTTTGCAGGTGCGAGTTTACATACCTTACAGCACCACCTGAAATCCTTGGCTGGCGGACCGAATTTGTCAATATGGTCCCAGAAAGCATTTCCAGCATCTTCCTCTACAAGATCGATGTCCTTCTGTCGGCAGTAATCCCGTGCAAAAGCAACGGTCTCAGGAAATTCAAGACCAGTGTTTATGAAGAATGCTTTTACAGGTCTGTTCTTAATGGCACTGCACGCAAGGTCGAGCACAACAAGGCTATCCTTACCGCCGCTGAATGACACATGCACTGGAACATTTTTATACGCTTTCTGGTTCGCAATGCCACTTATGGTGTTCATTGCGTTTTTACCGAGCAGCCTTATGTATTTGATATTAGCATTGATGACATCCCCAATGCCTGGAATTCTTTGATTCAGTGCAGCTTTCTTGCTGTCGATCTTTTTGACTTTCAGCACTGCATCTTTTGCTGAGACAAAATCCGCTCTGTCAAGATATGAAGTACCGGAACCCGTAAGGTTCCCGGATATGACAAGGACATCGTCTCCTTTTTTGATATCGTCCGAGTATCCCTCGATCAGGTCAGGACTGATCTTTTTACCGCTTAAGTGGGATTTCGTTCTTTTCAGGAAAACGGTTTTCCTGTCTGTGTATTCCATGAGTATTTTTGCCCCATCGGCGGATATATCAAACCTGTAGTCCAGTGTTGAAAGATCAAACCGCAGTATCCCAAGAAGCATGCCGTCCACGATAACCTCATCGGTTTTATCCTCTCCCGGGATCTTATTGAGCAGAACGACCCTCTCCCCGATCGGGTCGCACCCGTATGCCGATCGGATATGCTTAACAAGTATTTCGCGTTCATAGGGGGAGCAGAACCGGATATCTGCCGGCTGTGAAAGGTCGATCCGAACGCCTTCCTTGTCACAGGTGCAGCAATGTTGCCCGATCAATGGGACGTTACATTCGTGGCACCAGAAAATATAGTCCTTTTCGTAGGTGACACGCTTGCTTTGTGAAATTGAATATTTCTTCTCGCGGGGTTTGCTGTAAATTTTTCGGGCACCTGTTTTTACAGGTGTTTTTTGGACCGGCTTTTGTGGAACTAACTGTTTGGCACGGTTTTTAGGTGGCATTGGTAGTAGAATAGTTTACCGGGACTTAAACACTTTTGTGAGGGATAGTTAGAGGACATTGGTTACTGGTTCTTCCATCTGGCAACATACTAAAATAGTAGACATATAAGATTTATCTATATCTGAAAAGTATTGAGGAAACAAAAAAAGGAATAAGAAAACAACTGACTGGTTGTTTCCGATCAGTTGTTTTTATGTACTCGAATTATTTGTTCAAATACTCAATGATGGTATTTGCAGCCAGTTTACCGGCACCCATTGCGCTGATAACGGTTGCGGCACCTGTTACGATATCACCGCCGGCACACACACCTTCAAGGGAAGTTGTGCCGGATTCGTCAACAACGATAGTACCTCTTGGAGTTGCTTTAAGCCCCTCTGCACCTGTAAAGATGATCGGGTTTGGTGACGTGCCAATTGCCATGATGACAATATCAGCATCAATGACATGTTCTGAACCCGGGATTTCCACAGGTCGTCTGCGTCCGGAATCATCTGGTTCGCCAAGTTCCATTTTAATGCACTCGACACCTGTGACCATAAGATTCTCGTCCCCGAGTATACGCACAGGGTTTGTAAGCAGACTGAACACGATCCCCTCTTCCTTTGCGTGCTCGAACTCCTCACGCCGTGCAGGTATCTCTTCCTCACTGCGGCGATACACAACTGTGACCTCGTCCGCGCCGAGCCTGAGTGCAGACCTGGCGGAATCCATTGCCACATTCCCGCCACCAACTACGATAACATGATTCCCGCGTTTGATGGGTGTCTCGTATTCAGGGAATAGGTACGCTTTCATCAGGTTCACGCGGGTAAGGAACTCGTTTGCAGAATAGACACCGTTCAAGTTCTCACCCTCGATCCCCATAAAGCTTGGAAGACCAGCACCGGTTCCGATGAAAATGGCATCGAACTCTTTTTTAAGCTCGTCCATGGTCTTGATCTTTCCGATCACGTAATCCAGCTTGATGTCGACTCCCAGTTGTTTGATATATTCGACCTCTTCCTGAACAATGGACTTTGGAAGCCTGAATTCAGGGATGCCGTAAACAAGAACTCCGCCAGGTGCGTGCAGTGCCTCAAAGATGGTCACATCATACCCTGCCTTTGCCAGGTCGGATGCGGCAGTGAGTCCTGCAGGACCAGATCCGATGACAGCCACATGCTTACCGACAGAAGTCTTACGCTGCGGTGCTTTTACGCCTTTTGCACGCTCGTAGTCTGCACAGAACCTCTCAAGTCTGCCGATTGCAACAGGTTCTTCCTTTTTGCCGAGGATACAGTATTTTTCACATTGCGTTTCCTGAGGACATACCCTTCCGCAGACCGCTGGAAGTGTATTTGTGGCTTTGATGATGTCTATTGCGG
>JAFGQV010000006.1 GCA_016935475.1 Methanosarcinaceae archaeon | reverse complement strand
CAAAAACAGAAACTCATTTGGGAGATTTTTTTAAGATAATGTTGTCTAATTAGAAAAGGAGTTTTAGAAGCTAATTAGATAACCTCCATCCCGATGCCAACAGTGACCAACACATATATATGATTTAACCCTGACATTATTTTGTATATCTGGAATTCACGGGGGTTCAACAGTATTCACAGTAGCTGGAATACTGCCGGGTATTGCATAATTTGGTTAGTTCAGGGAATGGGTTATGGATGGCAGAAAATGAGATCATGCCTAGCAAGAAACTTGATTGTATAGGTCTGTTCTGTCCGGTGCCGGTATTTGATACATCGGAGAAGATCAACGATATCGAGATTGGCGAGGTACTGGAAGTCCTGACAGACGATCCTGCATCTACCAGTGACATTCCGAGATGGGCAAAACGAACCGGTCATAAACTGTTGAAATTCGAAGATCTGGGCGATCATTTCCGTTTTTTGATAGAAAGGGCAAAATAAGGGGGTTATGGATGACTGAAAAGAACCTGTTATATGTACAGACAAGCGGGGTCGATACACCTGAGCGGCTATATTCACCGCTCGTTCTCGCGCAGACAGCAACTGCGATGCGAATCAAAGCAGCGGTCTATTTTCTGGGGATGGGTATAACCGTGGTTAAAAAAGGAGAGGCAAATAAGGTCAAGATGGGAAATTTCCCGTTTTTGAATGAGGTACTTGACCAGACCCTGAGGGCAGGTGTTAAACTCTACGTATGTGAGGCTTCCACCCAGTTGATAGGGGTCGACAGAGGTGACTTTATCGAGGGTGTTCAATTGGTTGGAGCTGCGACGCTTAACGATCTGGTTCTGGATGCAGACGGTACCATGTGGTTTTGATTAATAAGGATGTCTGGTAAAGGGGGCTGGGTTTGAACACAATCTATATGGACAATGCATCAGGCGCACCTGTTGATGAACGGGTGATCGAAGCAATGTTGCCTTATTTCAGAGTTGATTCAGGGAATCCCTCATCCCTGCATACCTCAGGGATCAACGCCAGAAAGGCTCTGGAATCTGCAAGAGGGTCAGTTGCATCCCTGATCGGTGCCGAGAACAGGGAGATAATCTTTACATCAGGGGGCACCGAGTCGAACAACCTGGCTCTTCGGGGCGCAGCTTTCCGTAAAAAGAAAAAGGGAAACCACATCATAACAACTACCATTGAACATATGTCGGTGGTCAATACCTGTAAAGACCTGCAGCGTGAAGGATTCGAGGTCTCTACTGTGCCTGTTGATAAGGACGGACTTCTGGATGTTGAGCGTATCAGGCAGGAAATTACGGACAATACTATCCTGATCTCGGTTATGTATGCAAACGGGGAGATCGGAACCATCCAGCCAGTACTGGAGATTGGGGAAATAGCCCGTGAAAAGGATATTGTTTTCCACGTGGATGGGGTTGCAGCATGTGGCAAGATACCTGTTGATGTTGGGCGTGATAACATCGATCTGCTTTCCATCGCTTCCAATGACCTGTTCGGCCCAAAGGGTGTGGGTGCCCTCTATGTCCGTGCAGGCGTGCCGCTTCGTCCGATAATGACAGGCGGAGGTCAGGAGCGGGGTCTGCGGTCCGGTTCAGAGAACATCCCCGGAATTGTGGGATTCGCAAAGGCATGCGAGATAGCAAAAGATGAGATGGGAAATGATTCCGGAAAGATGATGGAAATTCGTGACAGGTTGATCGAGGGCATACTTGGCAGCATCCGGTATTCGTATCTCACGGGTCACAGGACAAAAAGACTGCCGAATATTGCAAGTTTCAGGTTCAGTTTCATCGAAGGTGAAAGTATCATTCTGGGTCTCAATGACCTGCAGGTCGAAGCATCAACAGGGTCCGCGTGTTCCGTGAAGACACTAGAGCCATCCCATGTGTTAATGGCGATCGGGTTGAGGCATGAGGAAGCACACGGCTCGCTTCTGCTCTCTCTTAACCGCTGGAGCACCCTTGAAGAAGCTGACTATGTAATTGAGAACTTACCTCATGTTGTGGACAGGCTTCGTGAAATGTCGCCGTTGTATCCGGGAGATTGAATGAAAAGTCGGGGAGGTTAACATGACAGAACCATTTGAATACAGTGAGAAAGTAAAGGACCATTTCAGGAATCCAAGGAATGTCGGGACCATAAAGGACGCCGATGGGGTTGGAAGGGTCGGGAATCCCGTATGCGGGGATATGATGGAGATCCAGCTTAAGGTAGAGGATGACATAATCAAGGATATCAAGTTCAAGACATTCGGGTGCGCTTCAGCCATTGCTACCAGCAGTATGGTGACCGAGATGGCGAAGGGTAAGACCCTGGAAGAGGCACTGGAGATCACCCGTGGCAATGTGGCGGATGAACTTGAGGGGCTGCCGCCTATCAAGATGCACTGCTCGAACCTTGCTGCAGATGCCCTGCATGCCGCTATCAAGGATTATCTGGATAAAAAGAAAACGGGGGAGGCAAAACCCTCTGAGAACGAATATGAGGTCGCTGTCATCGGCAGCGGTGCGGCGGGATTATCAGCAGCGACCATTTCTTCATATCTTGGACTTAAGACCGTGATATTCGAAATCGGTGAATGGGGTGGAATTCTTAACAAGTTCTGTTCATCACGCCTGATCGAGAACTATCCCGGTCTGACTGGCAAGATGTCCCCTGAAGACCTAATTAGATCGATGCTTGAGGATGCAGAGGAGCAGCAGGTAGAACGAAAGGAAGAGATGGTAAACAACATCGAGCTCAGGACAGATTTCAAGATATTGACCACGGATAAAGGAAAGTACACTGCTAAAGCCGTGATAATAGCAACGGGAAGTGTTCCTGTAAAATCCGGAATACTGGGCGAGAGTAAATTTGCCACTGATGACGGAGGTGTTTACTATTTGACTGCAGACCCCTCCAGGTTCGAGAACAAGAGAGTACTTGTCTACGGGAATGGCTATAATGCGGTCAGTGCTGCCGAGTGCCTTGAAGGGATTGCGCAAAGCGCCACGCTGGTAACATTGGAGGATTCATTCGATGTGCCTGAAAGAATGATGAAACGGGCAAAAGGTATAGAGATGCTCAAGATACTGACATCGACCAGCCTGCTGGAGATACAGGGTGCTGAGAGAGTTGAAAAGGCAGTTCTTCATAATACGGCGGAAGATGAAAAACTTGAGATGTATGTTGATGCCGTGGTTCTTGCCGGTGAACTCAAGCCGGACCTGAAAGTGGTCGATAAACTGGGAATCGAGATCATGGAATCGGGTTTTGTCAGGACCGACAAAAAACAGCGGACAAATATCGACGGTATCTATGCAGTGGGCAATGTTGCGACTGAGATCGATCTGCTGATCGTTGCCATGGCTCAGGGAGCAATAGCGGCTCATGATATCTATGATCTCCGGAAGGAATCCCGTAGGTGAAATAAGAAAATTATAATAAGTAATAATCTTTAAAAGATAACAAGAAATTAAAAACACGGTTTTACAAAAAAATGGGAGTGCATCAAGTGTCAGGTAACAGCATCAGACTTCTGGGGATATCAGGGAGTCCCAGAATAAAGGCAACGGATCATGTAGTGCATGAAGCACTGAGGTTTGCAGAAGAGAAGTATTCGGTAGAGACCGATTATTTCTCAGCGAGCGGAAAGAAACTGAACTTCTGTCTTCACTGTGATTATTGTGTCCGCAATAAAGAGGGGTGCATCCAGAAGGATGACATGGTCGAGCTGTATGAAAAGATGATCCTGGCAGATGCATGGATAATTGGCACGCCGGTCTATCAGGGGACACTCAGCGGACAGACAAAGGTGATGATGGACAGGTGCAGGGCGATCGTTGCACGCGATCCAAAGGTATTTTTGAACAAGGTAGGTGCGGCGACTGCTGATGGTGGTGATCGCGTTGGCGGACAGGAACCTGCCATCCAGACGATACTTAATTTCTATGTCATCAATGAAATGATACCTGTTTCAGGTGGATCTTTCGGGTCGAACTTAGGTGGTACCTTCTGGTCAAAGGACAAAGGTGCAGAAGGTGTGGCTGAGGACAAAGAAGGGATCAAGAGTCTGCACCGCACAATTGATAGATTGATCGAAACTGCAAAATTACTGAAAAAGACACAGTAAATCTCAGGAAAACGAAGTTGATGCAATCGATTATCTGCGAAGTCAGGTTATTAATACCTTGCATAAAACAGGTAGCAGAGTCTTAATAAGCCAAGAACACCTATATATGGCATAAAGGATTATAATTTTATATCCAGAAAATCATCAAAAGAAAGTTTCATGGAGGATATTATTTAGATTAGAGGTATACAGCTCATTGGTGAACTGTTCCTCAGGCAGTGGGCGGATGATAATATCTAAGGTTTTGGGGAATCTAATGGCTATGGGAACTGGTGGCTCAATCAACGGAATTGGAAACGTTATATCTGCTCGGGAAGTCATGGCTAACAGAGTGTTTTCCATGGATGTTCGGGAGATGGTTGTCGATGTTTTCAGGGATGTCTGGAAAAACCCTGATAATTATTACAGGTAATTAAGGGATTTTAACTGAGATCAAAATCGAATCAAAGGAGCGAATGGATGACAGTTGGCGAAATAATGTCAAAGGATGCGGTGTGCGTAAAAGAAGATGAATTTATTACACATGCGCGGCAGTTGATGCGTGACCATTTCTTAAAGGGTCTTCCAGTGGTTGATGAGTCAAACAGGGTAATAGGTATTCTGAGCGACCAGGATATACTTAATATTACATCCACTAAATCCAATGTTACGGTTGGAGGTTATGCAAGGCAGTGCCCGACAATAACGCCGGATATGGATGTTCTGGATGCAGCAAGTTTGCTCCTTGACGCAAAGCAGCACAGGGTTCCGGTGGTAACCTCAACCAGTGACAGAACACTTGTTGGGATCTTAAGTGATGTGGATATCCTTAAGAAGGTCCATCCCACAAAAAAGTCTCCGAAAACGGCTGGCAATATCATGGTGACCGGAGTTTTGACATGTTATCCTGAGGAAAGTGTTGCAAAGGTATGGTCAAACATGCTGGAATGGGACTATACCGGTATTCCGGTGGTGTCTCATACAAACGAGGCAATGGGAATGGTGACCCGGAGGGATATCATTAAGGCCGGTTATGCAAGGGTCGGCTTAGGTGAGACACACGACACGAGGTCCGGGGAAGCTTCAAAAGTTGAAAAAATAATGTCCACTCCCGCATATACAATAACAGAGGACACACCTATCCGGAAGGTCATGGAAATGATTTTTCACTACGATATTGGCAGACTCACTGTTGTAAACAATAAGAAGGTTGTGGGGATCGTGGACAGATCCGATCTCTTACATGCATTTATGGTAGGCACAGGTCAGGAATAATGCTACAATCTAAAACCAAAACCTTATAGTCAATCGGTCTTAATATTCATTGGTTGGAATACTTTTGGTTTATGGTGGAAGTTCTGAAATTAGAAACGTTTAATATCCATAAGTTTTGTGAGTTCGGTGATATGATTGAATACACGGAATAAAACATCCAAGATTGCAGAAGAAAAGATGAAAGTTCAGGGAAAACTGAATACTGGGGAAAAAACCATGCAGAAAAGAGATCCAAAGATGTTGAGCACTATCGGCACAATGGATGTCGGACCTGTTGATTTTAAAGCAAGGGTATCAGAGCACGAGGGTGACATCATGGCCGTGGCAACCAGGGACGTTGTTACACTGCCTCCCACAACAACGATAATGGGTGCAATAAAGACCATGACCAGTAAAGGTTTCAGGCGTGTCCCGATCACGGATGCCGGTACAAACCGCCTTGAAGGGATTGTCACATCCGTAGATGTGATCGATTTTTTAGGGGGGGGAGACAAGAATCTTCTTGTCAGTAAAAAGTTTAACGGGAACCTCTTAGCTGCAGTGAACGCAGAAGCGCGGGAAATAATGCAGCAAGATGTTGCCTACCTGCACGATGACGCAAGCATTGCAGATACATTCAGGCTGATGATCAAAAGAAATACTGGCTGTATCCCGATCCTGAATAATGATAACCGTGTGGTTGCGATATGTACTGAAAGGGATTTTATGGCGCTTGTTGCAGGTGTCTATGCCAACAAGTCCATAGGCGAGTACATGAGCACCAACGTAAAAACAGCGCCCTCTAACACAACGATCGATGAGGCTGCAAAGATCATGGTAAGACAGGGTTTCAGGAGACTGCCGGTGGTCAAGGATGGCATACTTCTTGGTTTAATCACTGCTTCCGATATAATGAATTT
>JAFGQV010000071.1 GCA_016935475.1 Methanosarcinaceae archaeon | reverse complement strand
ATAGGATTTCCTGACAAAAAAATGAAAAATTATGGGTTAAAGAGAAGACATTCTCTTCACAAGGGAGTGGAAACTGTCAAACTTGGGATAGTACTCGGACTGGTTTTCGTGCTACAGCGCAGGAAAGGCTAAAATTAAAAATAAGGATATGAACATCTGAGACATCAGGTGTTCTATTTTTTATTTTTTTAGCTCTGTAAAAATTGGATAATTCACATCCAGCCCCAGAATATCTTTTGCACCTGCTGCAATGTCCCTTGCGATCTCAGCACAGCCCACAGCAGCACTCCATTTGCCAAGTATATGGGATTTCAGACCAAGATAGCGGTTGATCCTTTCTATCACATAATCGACCTCTCCAACAGACCCGGCCAGGAAAACCTCGCCTTTTGAACCATAATCCCTTAACAGGACCTGGATGCTCGCAATCTCCATTGCTGCAAAGAGCGCGATGGTATCAAGTGCAAACAGGGCTTCTGCTTCATTTCTTGACGCGCCGTCGATAAGTTCGCGAACGTTCGAATAAGGCGTGTGCTTCAATACCCCTGCATTGATGAACGCTTCATTTGCGGTAGAGATGCCGCCATCGATATCCCGGATCGCTTGCAGGTCAAGGGGACCATGATGTACGCCGGGTGCAAAGATACACGCATCGATCGCGCCCACGAAATTCCCATGCGCAACCCCAAAAGTAACGGTATTCGAACTGATATCTGCCACAACAAAATCACCATATCCTCGACATTTCGCATGGTATGCGATCCCGATCTTTTCGGGACTCGTGGAATGTGAGAACACGTTCATTCGAGGGTCGGTCCCGGTTCCGGCATGGATTCCCGGGATAACCACCGCAGGAATTCCCGAGTTTTTGACCGCATCAAAAACACGAGTGCCTCCACCTGTTTTTTTGCCTGCCCCTTTGATACTTTTAACTCCCCTCGATGTTACAGACCTGATATCTTCCATGGCGGTGATCGCATCTCCCATTGAATAGGTAACTGCAATGAGTTCGATGTCAGTTTTGTCAATTCCAAAATGTTCTTTTATCAAATCAATTATTTCAGATTCCGGCATAGCCGCTGCATCAGTCCTGGGCAGTTCGAATTTCTGGATATCATTATTTTCAATTCCAGCAAAACGAATTGCGTTGGTACCGTGGTCAATTCCTATAAACATTGCTCACACCTGCTCCTGATCATCGAAAAGCATTGAGTTCAGGTCGTTCATCACGCGTTCTCCAGCAGCAGTATCTCCCACGGTTGTAATGATCCGCAATTCCTGGGTTGCTGTTCCATGTGTTATACGCATCCTTAAATTTCCCCGCACATCAGAACGCAGGACCTTTGCAGAGATCATACCGCCTGCCACTCCTTTACCTTTCACAGTAATGACAGATGGTATCACTTTTTTTACTTCAGGGTGCCGGCTGATAATATTAACCAGCTTTTTACCGTGGCGCCCTCCTATAATGGTACTATGTGCGCCACCAATCTTACGTGACCGTTTTTTCATTGATACTGTAATTTTTCCTGCGTGTATTGCAATGCGTTTGCACTGGATATATAAAACGATAGTGATTTTGATCTGCCTCTGATCTGCGAATATCTATCCTGCGTATATCTGGAACCTGCGTTCAAAGGCACATCCATAAAAAAGAAGTGAACAATACAGTGATTGTCCACAGTTTATTCTCAGATCAGATATTCCTCGATATCCTTCATATCGATCAGTTTAACACTGGCATCGGTCAGGACTTTCAAGGCACCTTTGATGTCGTTGACACGTACGATCAACAGTGCTTTTTCGGTCTTTGTGACAAAAGCATATGCGTAATCGATGTTGATATTTTGTTCTCCCAGAACCTCTGCGATCCTGGCCAGTCCCCCGGGGACATCTTCCATCTCAATTCCAAGTACGCTTGTTTCAGATACCGTAAAACCGGAATTATGAAGTATGGAGTGTGCAGCATCCGGATTGTCAACCACCATTCGCACAATTCCAAAATCACCTGCTTCGGCGATGGTAAAAGCGCGGATGTTTATACCAGCGTCTTTAAGCTTGTGGGAAACGTTCGCAAGCTTACCCGGTTTGTTCTCTGCAAACAATGAGATCTGTTTTATTATTTTATTTTCCATTTCACCACCATCTGGATTTCCTAATTCAATTATCCTTTTCAAATATGTTATAACTGTCGATTATCTGTCACTTTTTTAGACTTGCCCATGGACCTTGGCAGTGAACCATGCTCAACCAGTTCAACCTTGACACTGAGGTTCAGCACACTCTTAAGTGCTGATGCGACCTTATTCTCAAGGTTGATGATGTCGTTCACCTTGTCGCTGAATGCAGCATCCGTCATCTCGATCTGGACTTTCATATAATCCAGTTCATTGACCCTGTCCACGATTATCATAAAGTGTTCCCCTACTTCAGGAATGTTCATGAGGACGGATTCGATCTGTCCGGGGAAGACATTGATCCCTCGGATAACCAGCATATCATCCACGCGACCCATTATCCGCATAATGCGCGGATGTGTGCGACCGCATCTGCATGGTTCGCTGTTCTTGACCGTAAGGTCCCCGATCTTGTATCGGATAAGAGGCAATGCTTCTTTCGCAAGAGTTGTAATGACCAGCTCACCCTGTTCACCATCGCTCAACTGCTCACCTGTTTTGGGGTCTATTATCTCTACTAAGAACTGGTCTGCCCATATATGGATGCCATCCTGATAGGTACATTCTGTGAACAGGGGTCCGCTAAGCTCCGAAGTTCCGAACACGTCATAGGCTTTGATACCTGTCAGATCTTCAATCCTTGTACGCATGGCTTCGGACCAGGGTTCTGCACCCAGGATACCCACACGCATTTTGGTATCATTTTTTATGCTGACACCTTCGTTGTTCGCAGTCTCGTTCATGAACAAGAAGTATGATGGTGTACAGGCAATGACGGTCGTGCCCAGGTCCTGCATAAGTTCGATCTGGCGTTCAGTGTTTCCCGCACTTGTGGGCAGGACAGTGGTACCCGCTTCCTCGGCACCATAATGAAGTCCAAGACCTCCTGTAAAAAGCCCATAACCGTAACTGACCTGGATAATATCGCCTCTACCAACACCAATTGATGTCAGTGCCCGGGCAAGTGATGTGTTCCATTCAGCAATGTCATTTTTAGTGTATCCAACAACAGTAGGCTTACCGGTCGTACCGGACGACACATGAAAACGCACAAGTAGCGTATTTGGTACGCAGAACATACCTGTGGGATAGGTATCCCTTAGATCCTTTTTGTATGTGAACGGCAGTTTTTTAACATCGTCAAGCGTCTTGATATCGTCTGGTTTGACACCAGCATCATCGAACTTCTTCCTGTAAAAAGGTGAATGCTGGTAAACATAATGAACAATATGCCTTAATTTTTCTTCCTGCAGCTTATTTAACTCCTCGAGGGGCATCCTCTCAATTTGTGGGTTCCAGTACTCGGTCATACACACTCTCTCCTATTCTATATTAAGTGGACTCAATAGACGACATGAGTTTAGCAATCAAGGATTATAAAATCGACGGATTTTTTTGATTTTTTAGAATGTCTCTAACATGTTCTTTACATTTTAACAGGATCTCGTCCATTTCCGCAACCACATCTATCCCCGCAGCACCTGCGTGCCCTCCACCGGTTCCTTGATATGGTTTACTGATGTCCTCCATGATCTGCCCAAGGTTAACCCCGGCATTGACAGCATCGCGTTTTGCACGCCCGCTCACTCTCATAGAACCATCACGGAATGAGGCAACAAGTGCAACATCTGCACCAATGTTGATAAACATCGAGGATGCAGAACCACCAAAAGAACTAACATGTGAGGTTACTATCAGCCAGTCACCAACGCGCTCGGTCTCTGCACGTGCAGCAGATTTTAGCATTGCAATGCGCATCGAAATGTCCTGTGGCATGGTAGCCATCAGTTCCGTAACCTCTGCGTATTCCACTCCACTGGCCTCTATGATCTCGGCCATTGCCCTGAAAGTATCAGGATTTGCATGTTTAAAGTGTCCGGTATCTGTTATAATGCCGGTCATGAGTCCAAGAGCTGTGCGGCGCATAATAGGTGCCTCCATACACTTGAGAACTTTAAACACGATCTCAGCTGTTGAGGTTGCGTTTCTGTGAAGATAAAATTCCGCGTTTTCTGTCAATGCTGTGGTTGTATGATGATCAATAACACAGTAATGTGAAAGCTGTATTTCATTTAACTGGGTACTTGTGGAAGTGTCCACAACCACTACCATCTCGTATTCAGATGGATCCGGTTTTTCCACCACCTCTATCTGCAGTTTATCAACAAGTATTGAGGCGATCCGGTTACAGCCATCTACAAGCCCGACTGTACCTCCAATTGCTTCTGAAAGTGCAAATGCACTGCTCACAGCATCAGGATCTGCATTGCGATGGCATAACAACAGAATATTGTGGTAATCCAGGAGTTTGTTATAAAACTCCGCTTCGTCAACCTGCATGGGCACCTCCTATCGTTAAAATAATAAGACATCAGGCAACTTCCAGGAAAATGTGGAAGGCACCTTACTGTGCCTGGGTTCCCATTGACTGCTGGAGTTGATCCTGAAGTTGTGTAAAACGTTTTGAGATGCGTTCTTCTTGCCGTGAGATTGACTGGAGTCTTAAAGACAATGTTTCTTTTTTCTCGCTCAGTTTGGTGATTGTTTCTTCTTTCTCGACTTTTATCTGTAATTCACCAACTGCCCTGTAAATTACCGCGTCTACTGGCAGCTTTTGCAGTTCTTCAAGCGCCATTTCAGACTCCTTTTGCATGCCTTCTAACTGGCTTTTCTGCATTGCGAGAGCCTGTGCTTGCTGTTGAAGTTGTTGCAACTGTGCCAACTGGTTCTGTATTTGTGGGGGTAGTTCTGTACTCATTTGGTTTCACCTGATTTTCCAATAACCTGAAACGATTTTAATGTTTCCATAATATAGCGCATTTCCGGTTAACCCCCTGGGCACACAATAGACTCAGAAAAGACAGTTAAAGCTGTTAGATGAATTGCTTTTAGTCAATTAGTATAATGTCTTAACCCTGCTTAATTGTCGAGTCTGATGCCTGCAAAACCCCATCTGCGATCTGGATCAGCCTGAACCACGTGTTTAAGGCTGATCTCATGGATATGACATCTTCTGTCTCAACGTTTAAGACCAGATATGAACCACTCACCGACATTCCAATAACCGACCTGTCAGAAACAGGAGTTTCGAGTTCAGGCAATACTGCCCTGTAGATGGAACCTGCATCTTCCGTCTCAAAAATAAATTCTGCCGCGACTTTCAACTTAGATCATCATTCCCATCAATGGACCTGGAACTCTTGACGTGTAATCTCAAAATCAGGTTGCCGGAATCGAAAAAATCAATCTTGTCATCATCTACCTGAATGCTGCGCAAGCATGGGGTATTATCTCCATGTTCAAGGGAAAAAGCTGCAGCAATTGCACTGGCAAGCTTAGATGTACCTTCGATAACCGGTTTTACTTCTTTAAGCTTGGTATATTTAAATCCTGAGGGAAATGCTGCATTTATATGAAGTGAGAGCAAACACTCTCCCTCCCCATCAAAAAAAGTGATGCTTCCGGGATTACCATGGTATTCCCCGGCTACCAGAAGGGTTTCCCCTTCCACAAGGTATAGCACCTCGCCAATACTCTTTTTACCGCGATTTATATAATCACAGTTGAGAAACGACGCCAGCTGTTTGCACAGAATACGTGTTATTGCAGATGGCTTGCGAGAAGAAGTAATCAACATACTTCTTAT